>NZ_VIVQ01000007.1 GCF_007829035.1 Rudaeicoccus suwonensis | reverse complement strand
CCAATCCAGATCGTGTCCACCCGGTCCCCAGCCGCGCCGGTCGTACTCGCCGATCGAGATCTCCAGGTACGACGTCTCGTCGGCCAGTTCGACGGTGCGGAACGTGCGCCGGATCGGCAACTGCCAGCACACATCCGGCTTGATGGTGTGCGGCTCGACGCCATTGGCGCCCGCGTGCTGGTGCAGGGCACAGCCGGCGCCCGCGGGGAACCCGGGCCGGTTGTGGAAGATGCACGCGCCATCCACCACGCGCGTCTTCCAGTCGCCGTCCTCCTTCTCGCGCCAGCCGCCCTTGCCGTGGCCGACGTCGTGGTACTGCCACTCGTCGGGGCCGAGCTGTTTGACGGCGGCTTTGACGTTGGCGAGGTCCTCCTTGCCGGAGAAGTGCGCGCCCAGGGTGCAGCAGCCGACGTCCGGCGCGGTCTCGTAGATGCCCTGGCAGCCGTTGCCGAAGATGCAGGTCCACGATGACGTCAGCCACGTCAGGTCGCACCGGAAGCGCTCGGCGGGATCATCCGGATTGTCGAATTCGACCCAGTAGCGCGGGATTTCGAGAGGGGTCTCAGCCACGGCCACATCGTAGGCTGCCCGCCTCGGTGCGTCGGCTAGTTTTGACCCATGCGCCTCGGTGTCATCGATGTGGGCTCGAACACCGTCCACCTGCTTGTGGTCGACGCCCACCGCGGCGCCCATCCACTACCGGCGAGTTCGCACAAGCGTGAGCTGCGTCTGTCCGAGCACACCGAGCAGGACGGTTCGATCGCCGCCAACGGCATCGACCGGCTGACGACCTTCGTGGGCGAATGCCTGACCATCGCCGAGGATCAGGGCATCGAGGATCTGCTGGCGTTTGCGACGAGCGCGATCCGGGAGGCGCCCAACGGCGAGGCGGTGCTGCAGCAGGTGCGCGATCGCACCGGCGTCGACCTGCAGGTGCTCTCCGGCCCTGAGGAGTCGCGGTTGACTTTTCTGGCGGTCCGCCGATGGTTCGGCTGGTCGGCCGGTCGGTTGATGGTGCTCGACATCGGCGGCGGTTCGCTGGAGTTCGCTGCCGGCATCGACGAGGAGCCGGACGCCGCACTGAGCCTGCCGCTCGGCGCCGGCCGGCTCACCCGTGAACTGCCGGGTGACCCGCCGGGTGCGCAGCAGATCCGTGCGGTGCGCAAGCAGATCCGATCGGACATCGCACGCGTGGTGCGCGACCTGGCGAAGGTCGGTGTGCCCGACCGGATCGTGGGCACCAGCAAGACGATTCGGTCGCTGGCCCGATTGTGTGGAGCGGCTCCCAGCGGTCAGGGCCCGTATGTCGATCGCAGTCTCGACCGCAGCGCGCTCGCCGAACTCGTGCCGCAACTGTCGGTGATGTCGGCGGCCGAACGCGCTGAGTTGCCAGGGGTTTCGGTGAGTCGGTCCCGACAGCTGCTCGCCGGCGCGATCGTCGTCGAGGCTGCGATGGACCTGCTCGATGTGCCCCGGCTGGATCTGTGCCCGTGGGCGCTGCGCGAAGGCGTGATCCTGCGCCGGCTGGACTGGCTCGACTCATGACCGGGGAGGCCCGGCGGGGTGTCCGGGTGCCGGGAGGCCGCGTGGCGTTGTCGACCTCGTCGGTCTATCCCGTCGGCGTCGTGGGAGCCTTCGATCTGGCCGAACGGCTCGGCTATGACGGCATCGAGGTGATGATCTGGACCGATCCGGTCAGTCAGGAGGCCGGCGCGCTCAGCAACCTGGTCGACCACTACGGGCTGCCGGTGGTGTCCATCCACGCCCCGACGCTGTTGCTGACGCAGCGTATCTGGGGAACCGAGCCGTGGGACAAGGTCGACAACTCGATCGAGTTGGCCGAGCAGGTCGGTGCCGAGACCGTCGTGGTCCATCCACCGTTTCGTTGGCAGCGGGAGTATGCCGACGGTTTCGTCGAGGGCATTCGCGCTCGCGGCGACGAGACCGATGTGCGCATCGCCGTCGAGAACATGTTCCCGTGGCGGGCCAGACAGCGTGAGATGCAGGCCTATCTGCCGGGATGGGACCCGGTGGAGCAGGACTACCGGCACGTGACCCTCGACCTGTCGCACACTGCGACCGCAGGCGCGGACGCCCTGGCGATGCAGGAGGCTCTCGGCGACCGGTTGGCGCACGTCCACCTCGCCGACGGATCCGGTTCGTTCAAGGACGAGCATCTGGTGCCCGGTCGTGGGACGCAGCCGTGTGCGGAATTTCTGGAGCGTCTCGCCGGTGACGGCTACACCGGTGACATCGTGCTCGAGGTCGGCACACGCAAGCTCACCGCCGACCAGCGCGAGGTCGATCTGGCCGAAGCCCTCGCCTTCGCCCGGCTGCACTTCGCCGCCGCACCCGGCTGACCAGGACCTCACCTCCCCGCGCGATGTTCGACGCTGAGGCGGCAATACCCGCCGTCCTGTCGAATAACCGATGCGGTGCAAGGCCGTGGACGAGTGTGGCCTGAACCGGGTCAGTCGGCGACGTTGATCAGCACCTTGCCGCTCGCCCGACGATCGTCGAGCATGGCCACGGCGTCTGCCACCTGATCGAGGCTGAAGGTCGCGCCGATCGGCGGGTTGATCGCGCCGGAAACCCAGTCGTGCATCAGCACCTTCCACTGCTCCTGCAGGAACGTGGGACGTGTCATCCAATACGCACCCCAGCCAACTCCGACGACTGAGATGTTGTTCAGCAGAAGGCGATTCACCTTGACCGTCGGGATCTCGCCGCCGGTGAAGCCGATGACGAGCAAGCGTCCTTCGGTGGCGAGGCTGCGCAGCGAGTCGGTGAACCGGTCGCCACCCACCGGATCCACGACGATTTCGACGCCGCGGCCGTCGGTGAGCTCGCGCACGTCGTCCTTGAAGGTCGCCGCGGCCACCACGTCGTCCGCTCCAGCCTCGCGTGCCACCTTGCCGCGAGAATCCGGGTCCGACACCACGGCGATCGCCCGGGCTCCTCGCGCCTTCGCGAGCTGTATGGCGGCTGTGCCGATCCCGCCCGACGCGCCGTGCACCAGTACGGTGTCGCCGCGCTGGATGTGTGCGCGCTGGTCGAGCGCGAACAGGCAGGTCAGGTAGTTCATCGGGAGTGCCGCGGCAACGTCATACGTCATGTCGTCGGGTATCGGCACGACCGAGGTGAGTGGAGCGGCAACCCGTTGCGCGAACCCACCGAAGCCCGGGAACGCGACGACGCGCTGGCCGACGGTGAGGCCGGATTCGTCGGGCGCGCTGACCACTGTTCCGGCGACCTCCGCGCCCGGAACGAAGGGTGTCGGCGGTTTGAGCTGGTACTCGCCGCGCGACAGCAGCACGTCGGGGTAGGCGACTCCGGCGCGGTGCACCGCAACGACCACCTGGTCATCCGCGGCGGTCGGTTCGGCGATGTCGTCGACGGTGATGGCGGCCGGGCCGCTGAGGGAGGTGATCTGGGCAGCGCGCATGCTGGCGATTAGATCACCTCCGGATCACCCCGGGCGGTGCCCGCACCTGCGCGATATCCGGCCGGTGGGCAGTTACTACCGGTCAACGCGCCGCGAAGCGCAACGCGCAGGAAACATGGTCGCGCTAGGTTTCCTGATGTGAGCCAGCTCTTCGACGGATACGCGCCGCGACCATCGACATACGACGAGATGTTCGACGGGGGCACCGCCCGCAGCGGGTACCTCGGTGTGCGTCGTCAGATGGAACGGCTTGCGCCGGAGGAGATGTCGGCGCGCTCGGACTACCTGTCGAGCACCTACCTCGATCAGGGCGTGACCTTCGACATCGGCGGCGAGGAACGGCCGTTCCCGCTCGACATCGTCCCTCGGCTCATCGAGGGAGACACCTGGTCGACCGTGGAATCCGGTGTGCGACAACGGGTTCGGGCGCTCGAAGCCTTTCTCGCCGACATCTACGGCGAGGGTCAGGTCTTCAACGACCGGGTGATCCCGCGCGGCGTGGTCACGAGCAGCCCACACTTCCTGCGTGTGGCCAAGGGGATCCAGCCGCCCGGCCAGGTGCGCGTTCACGTCGCCGGCATCGACCTCATCCGCGACGCGGCCGGCACCTTCCGCGTGCTCGAGGACAACGTGCGCATCCCGTCCGGCGTGTCCTACGTCATGACCAACCGGCGTGCCATGTCGGCCGCGCTGCCGGAAGTCTTTGCGCACCACCGGATTCGGCCCGTCTCGCAGTATCCCAACAAGCTGCTCTCCGCGCTTCGCGCATGCGCACCCAGCGGTGTGAC
Organism: Rudaeicoccus suwonensis; assembly: GCF_007829035.1. Classification (NCBI taxonomy): domain Bacteria; kingdom Bacillati; phylum Actinomycetota; class Actinomycetes; order Micrococcales; family Dermacoccaceae; genus Rudaeicoccus; species Rudaeicoccus suwonensis. The sequence continues at coordinate 34,423 of NZ_VIVQ01000007.1, read as the reverse complement.
CGACCCGACGGTCGTGGTGCTGACCCCCGGTGCCTACAACGCGGCGTACTTCGAGCACACTCTCCTCGCCCGCCTCATGGGCGTGCGTCTCGTCGAAGGCCGCGACCTCATCGCCCAGGCCGGCCGGGTCATGGTGCGCACCACCCACGGGCTGCATCCCGTGGACGTGATCTATCGCCGGGTCGACGACGATTTCCTGGATCCCGTTCATTTCAGGCGCGATTCGATGCTCGGCGTGCCTGGCCTGCTCAATGCTGCGCGGGCCGGCAATGTCACCATCGCCAACGCCGTCGGCAACGGTGTCGCTGACGACAAACTCGTCTACACCTACGTTCCCGATCTGATCCGCTACTACCTCGGTCAGGAGCCGATCCTGCCCAACGTCGACACGTGGCGCCTGGAGGATCCCCAGCACCGCGCCGAGGTGCTCGACCGTCTCGACGAACTTGTGGTCAAACCGGTCGACGGTGCCGGCGGCAAGGGAATCGTCATAGGTCCCAGGGCAACTCGGCAGCAACTGGACGAGTTGCGCGCCAGGCTGCTCGCCGATCCGCGCGGCTGGATCGCGCAGCCGGTCGTGCAGCTGTCGACTGTCCCGACCTTCATCAACGGGCGTATGGCGCCGCGTCACGTCGACCTGCGGCCCTTCGCGATCAACGACGGCGACAAGGTCTGGGTGCTGCCCGGCGGTCTCACCCGTGTCGCGCTTCCCGAGGGCGAACTCATCGTCAACTCCAGTCAGGGCGGCGGCTCCAAGGACACCTGGGTGCTCGCCGGCGACAACTACCAGTCGCAGGGCCACACCGGTGGTCACGCGGAGCCGGAGCCCGCAGCCGAGGGATCGGTGCTGCACCCGGCGCTGCGGGCGCGGCATACAGCTCGGTCGGACGGCGCGCCGGACACCCCTTCATCGCCAGGGATGTCGCAGACCCTGGGTGGTATGACGCAGACCCTCGGCACGACGGCCCCGTCCACAGGAGGTGCTCTCTAGACATGCTCAGCCGCATAGCCGAAGCGCTGTTCTGGATAGGGCGCTACATCGAGCGGGCCGAGTGCACCGCGCGCATCCTGGATGTCTACCTGCAACTGCTGGTCGAGGACCCGGTCATCGACGAGGAGGCCACCTGCCGCTCGATCCTCGCCGCGATGGGGATGGCGGCCGAGGAGGACGCCGACATCGCGAGCATCCTGCGACTGCTGCTGCACGATCCGCAGTCACCGACGTCGATCGCCTACGCGCTGGAGTCGGCCCGTGAGAACGCCCGGCGCTCTCGCGAGGTCGTCTCGACGGAGGTGTGGGAGGCGCTCAACACCACCTACAACGCGATCCTGGCCGGTGAACTCGAACGGATGCGCCCGGCGGACGCCTTCCGGCTGACACGTGAGCGCACCAACATGGTCTCTGCGCTCGCGGACCACACCCAGAGCCACGACGACGGCTGGCAGTTCATCGTGCTGGGCCGTCATCTCGAGCGGATCGACATGACCGCGCGAATGATCCTGGCTGCGACATACGCCACGGGCTCGGCCGGGTCGTGGTCGGTCACCCTGCGCGCCTGCGGTGCCGCGCACGCGTTCACCCGCACCTACCGAGCCAGCGAATCCGAGCGCGCCGCTGCCGAATTCCTGCTGATGGACCGCCTGTTCCCGCGATCGGTCGCCCACTCCCTGGCGGTCGCCGGCGGCTGCCTGGAGGTGCTCGACCCGCGCCAGCGTCGGCTCGGATTCGGTGGCGACGCCGGCCGCATCATCGGGCAGGCGCAGGCGCGGCTGGATCTGATGTCGCTGTCGGACCTGTTCTCCGACATACCGGCCCAGATGGAGCAGTTGCAGCTGATGTGCGCGAGCGCCACCGAGGCCGTGGCCAAGCGGTATTTCGAGGGCGCGGTCGCGCCGGAGTGGCTGGGAGGCGCGCTGTGAGCACGACACTTCGACTGGTGCACCGCACCGGGTACACCTACAACGGCCCGGCCGTCGCGTCGTACAACCAGGCCAGGCTCGCGCCGCGCGCCAACACCGACCAGAGCGTGCTGCACACCCGGCTCGACATCGTGCCCACGCCGTGGATCGAGACCTGGACCGACTATTACGGCAACACGGTCGCCAGCTTCGAGCTGCACGAAGCGCACGAGGAGCTCAAGGTCGCCGCGATCAGCACCGTGACGGTCGACCGCAAGCGCCCGCAGGGCCGGCAACTGAGCTGGGCCGACCTGGCGGAGCCGGACCTGCTGGGTGACCTCGACGAGTTCCTGCAGACCAGCGGTCGCGTCGAACTCGCCGACGCGTTCGCCGAGGTGGTCGGCCAGCTGCGCGAAACCTGCGCTACGCCAACGGAATTCGTCGACCGACTGATCGACCGCATCGCTGCCGATGTGGAATACGTCCGCGGTCGCACCAACGTGCGATCGCACGCCAGCGTCGCCTGGGAGACCAGATCGGGCGCCTGCCAGGACATCGCCCACCTGACGATCGGCGGGCTGCGCGCCGCAGGCATCCCCGCGAGGTATGTCGCAGGCTATGCACTGCTGGACGGTGATGCACCGGTCGGTGAGACGATCCCCGCCGAGACCCATGCCTGGGTGCAGTGGTGGGACGGTGTGTGGCTCGACATCGACCCGGCTCGCAGGGTCGTGCCGGACAACTTCTACATTGAAGTTGCGCACGGCCGCGACTACGACGACGTCGTCCCGTTGCGAGGCATCTTCACCGGCTCTCCGGGCTCTCGCATCTTCGTCACCGTCGAGATCAGTCGGCTTGCGTGACTGCTCCCGGGCCCACCGGCGCCGAGAGCGGTCCGACGTTGCTGACCCGGTGACCTTCGAAGGAGCCCCACGTGATCGACCCCAGCACAGTGCTGCGCCAAGGACTGCTCGGCCTCAGCCGCAGCAAACAGGTGCGGCAGGTGATCGAGAACGCCCCTGTCAGCCGTGACGTGGTGCGCCGGTTCGTGGCCGGCGTCGGCACCGACGAGTGCCTCTCGGCCGTCACCGACCTGCTGCACGGCGGCCGTCTGGCGACGATCGACTTCCTCGGCGAGGACACCACCGACCAGTCGCACGCGGCATACACCCGCGACGCCTATCTGACGTTGCTCACCGCGTTGAGTGATGCGGGTCTGACCGCCGACGGCAAGGCCGAGGTGAGTGTGAAACTCAGTGCCGTCGGCCAGTCACTGCCCCAGGACGGTGAGCAGATCGCGCTCGACAATGCCCGGCAGATCTGCGAGGCGGCCAAGGCGGCCGGCACGACCGTCACCATCGACATGGAGGACCACACCACCACCGACTCCACGCTCGGCATCGTGCGCGAGTTGCGCGCCGACTTCCCGTGGGTGGGTGCGGTGCTGCAGGCCTACCTGCACCGCACCGAGGCCGACTGCCGCGATTTCGCAACCGAGGGCAGCCGGATCCGACTGTGCAAGGGCGCTTACAAGGAGCCGGAGTCGGTCGCCTACCAGGACAAGATCGAGGTCGACAAGTCGTACGTCCGCTGCCTGAAGGTGCTCATGGAGGGCGCGGGCTACCCGATGGTCGCCAGCCATGACCCCCGCCTGATCGAGATCGCCGGATCGCTCGCCGACAAGAACCTCCGCGAAGCCGGATCCTTCGAGTTCCAGATGCTCTTCGGCATCCGCCCCGACGAGCAGCAGCGGCTCGCCGCGGCCGGTCACCAGATGCGCGTCTACGTGCCGTATGGCGACGAGTGGTACGGCTACCTCATGCGCCGGATGGCCGAACGTCCGGCGAACACCATGTTCTTCATGCGCGCCCTCGCCAGCAAAGGATGATCAGCCATGGCCGAAACCGCTGAGCGGCACCGCGAATTCGCCGACAAACACGTCGCCGTCATCGGCGCCGGTGTCATGGGGGAGGCGCTCCTGTCGGGGCTGATCCGCTCCGGTCGGCCGGCCACCCAGCTGATCGTCGCCGACCGCAGCCCGGACCGCCTCATGCAGATTCAGGAGCGGTATGCCGTGCGCACCGCTCCCGGCGCCGAGGCCGCAGCGCAGGCGTCGACCGTCGTCATCGCGGTCAAGCCGCAGGACATGGCCGGCCTGCTGCGCGAGATCGGCGCGCAGTTGCGGGGCGGCACGCTGGTGGTCTCGCTCGCCGCCGGCATCACCACGGCCTTCCTGGAGGAGCACCTGCCCGACGGCACCCCGGTGGCGCGGGTCATGCCCAACACCCCGGCCTTGGTCGACGAGGGTATGGCGGCGGTCAGCGCCGGGTCGCACTGCGAGACGCACCACCTCTGGGAGGCGCAGGACCTCATGCGCGCCTGCGGCAAGGTCATCTCGCTGCCGGAGGACCAGCTCGACGCTGTGACCGCGATCAGCGGCAGCGGCCCGGCATACATCTTCTACGTCGTCGAGGCGATGATCGAGGCGGGTGTCCTGCTGGGTCTGCCGCGCAACACCTCCACCGAACTCGTCGTTCAGACGCTGTATGGCGCAGCCACCATGCTGCGCGACACCGGTGAGCATCCGACGGTCCTGCGAGAGCGCGTCTCAAGCCCCGGCGGCACCACGATGGCGGCCCTGCGCGAGTTGGACGACCACAAGGTTCGGGCCGCCTTTCTGACCGCGATGGAAGCAGCCGCAACCAGATCCGCCGAACTCGCGTCCGGCAAGGTGCGCTGATCCGCCGCATCCCACGGGGCCACGGGGGCATCGGCTGTCAGTTGCCCGTGAGATGGGGCACCACCTCACCGCACGTCACACATGCGTGACACAGTTGTGCCCATGACTGACATCACGGTGCGGGCCCTCGGGGAAGATGATTGGCAGGTCTACCGCGACGTCCGGCTGGCGGCGCTACGCGACGCCCCGGAGGCATTCGTGGCCTCGGCCACGCAGGAACAGGAGTTCGACGAGGAGTTCTGGCGCACGCGCATGGCCAGGTCCCGTCGGCTCGTCGCTGAGCAGGACGGCACGGTCGTCGGCGTTGTCTCGATCGGGCGGCGTCCCGGCGGCGATGAGCGGGTCGGCGAGTTGTTCGGCCTGTGGGTGACGCCAGGCCTGCGAGGCCAGGGTGTGGCCTGGAAGCTCGTGCAGGCCGGTGTCGACCAGGCCCGCTCCGATGACTTCGGTTTCGTCGCCTACTGGGTCGGCACCGACAACGGTCGCGCAGTCGCCTTCGCCAGCAGCTTCGGTTTCCGGCCCACCGACAGCCGTCGACCGATGAAGAACGGCAACTCCGACGGCGAGGAGCCGGACGAGGAGATGGCGATGATCTTTCCGCTCGGCGACGATCCGGGCTCCGTCCCGAGCGCTGTCGTCTGACGGCAGGGCCATGTCCAGCGCGGCCCCCCGGGTGCAGGTGGTCTGGGACGACTCGTTGACCGGGTACGACTTCGGCCCGGACCACCCGATGAACCCGGTCCGGCTCGAGTTGACCGCGCGGCTGTCGCAGCAACTGGGCGTCTTCGATGCGCCCGGTGTCGCGGTCGTCAAGCCATCGCGGCCGGGCGAATCCGACGAATTCCTGCGCCGGGTCCACACCGCCGACTACATCGACGCGGTGCGTGCGGCGTCGGCGGACCCTGCCGGCGCGGACCCGGCATACGGTCTGGGCACCGAGGACGACCCGGCCTTCCGCGGCATGCACGAGGCGTCGGCCCTCATCGCCGGGTCCAGCGTCGCGTTGGCCGAGGCGCTGCATCGCGGCGAGATCGACCACGGCGTCAACTTCTGCGGCGGGCTTCACCACGCGATGCCGGGCAGCGCGTCCGGCTTCTGCATCTACAACGACCCGGCCCTTGCCATCTCCTGGCTGCTCGATCACGGCGTCGAACGCGTTGCGTATGTCGATCTCGACGTCCACCACGGTGACGGGGTCGAGCGGGTCTTCTGGAACGACCCGCGCGTGCTGACGGCATCGATCCACGAGACGGGCCGGGTGCTGTTCCCCGGCACCGGATTCCCCGGGGACGTCGGCGGTCCGCAGGCCGAAGGCACCGCTGTCAACATCGCGCTGCCGCCGGGCACACGTGACGCCGCGTGGTTGCGGGCACTGCACGCGGTGGTTCCGCCGGTGCTGCGGGCCTTCCAGCCGCAGTTCATCGTCACCCAGCAGGGGTGCGACTCGCACTACTCGGACCCGCTGGCGCACATGGCGCTGTCGATCGATGCCCAGCGGACGGCATACGAGCTCCTGCACGACCTGACCCACGAGATCACCGACGGCCGATGGCTGGCGCTCGGCGGCGGCGGCTACGAGGTCATCGACGTGGTGCCCCGCGCGTGGACCCACCTCGCTGCGATCGCCGCCCACCGGCCGATCCCGCTCGACACACCACTGCCGCAGCAGTGGCGCGACGAGGTGCAGTCGCGCTTCGGCCGGCCCGGCCCGGCGCGGATGGGCGACGGTCAGGCCGACGAGGGTCGGGTCTGGTGGCGCTCGTGGGAATCGGGGGCAGATCCGGAAGATCCGACCGACCGCGCGATCCTCGCCACCCGTGAGGCGATCTTTCCCCACCACGGCCTCGACGTCTGGTTCGACTGAGCGGCACCAGTCGAAGATCAGGCAACTCGCCGATGATCGGCGTGTCGGCTGGACAATTCTCGCCTCAGACTTTCCACAGACTGCCGATTACCCCTATCGTGTGCGATCAGCAGGTTTCTCCCGTTGCCGTTGAGGCTGATGGGACAGTCACGTCAAACGGGAAGGCACACTCCGTCATGGATCAAGACCGTCAGCCTGGCGAGGTCAGCTTCATGACCGTCGCCGAGGTGGCCGCCATCATGCGGGTTTCGAAGATGACGGTGTACCGCCTCGTGCACTCCGGTGAGCTCCCCGCCGTGCGCGTCGGGCGCTCCTTCCGGGTGCCCGAGCATGCGGTCACCGAGTACCTCAACCAGTCCTACATGGGCACCGCCTGACCGCAACCGCCACCACGCCGGGCAAGCGAGCGCGAGCGGCGAGGACCGCCCGCGATTCGCACGCCTTCGGCTCATGGCGTATCCTTGGCCGACGGTCCAGAGCCGTCATCAGGCTTTCCGGTCAGTCGGCCGCACGCCGCAGCCGGTCCACCAAGAAGTTCGACAAGCTCGCAGAAAGTAGCGTCACGCATGGGATCAGTCGTTAAGAAGCGCCGCAAGCGGATGGCTAAGAAGAAGCACCGCAAGTTGCTGCGCAAGACGCGTCACCAGCGCCGCAACAAGAAGTAGTCAGCGGCAGCTTCAGGGCCCCTCTCCGGACACACCGGACGACGGGGCCCTTTTGTTTGCTGTGGCGCGTCGGCCGCGACGTGCCCCGCGTCGATGGCAGATCGTGGTCACTGCGGATCGCCACTGCCGCCGGGGCTACCATCGGCATACCAGTTCCCGACGCCGCGCAGGAGGCACCATGCCCCGGAATGTGCTGGTGACAGGCGTGTCTCGTCGCGTCGGGGGCGTCGCGTGCCGGGCGCTGGCCGAGGACCCGTCGGTCGACAAGATCATTGCCATCGACGCAGTGCCGCCACTTCACGGGATCGGCCGGGCCAGGTTCGTGCGGGCCGACATACGCAATCCGATCATCGGCAAGATCGTCAACCAGGAGCAGATCGACACCGTCGTGCACCTGGGCGTGATCATGACGCCACGCCAGGCCGGTGGCCGCAATCAGCAGAAGGAGATCAACGTCATCGGCACGATGCAGTTGCTCGCCGCCTGCCAGAAGGCGGAGTCGCTGCGCCGGATCGTCGTGAAATCCTCCTCCGCGATCTACGGGTCCTCACCGCAGGACCCGGCGATGTTCACCGAGGACATGAGCGCCCGGCGCACGCCGACCGGCGGTTTCGGCCGCGACTCGGTCGAGGTCGAGACCTACGTGCGAGGTCTGGCCCGACGGCGGCCCGACATACAACTCGTCATGCTGCGGATGGCCAATCTCGTCGGAGCGGGCGTCCGCACCACGTTCTCGGAGTATTTCGAGCAGCCGGTGCTGCCCGCGCCGCTGGGTTTCGACGGCCGGTTCCAGGTGCTCCACCTCGTCGACGCTGTGGCGGCGATCAAGAAGGCCGCACTCACGGATGCCACCGGCACGATCAACGTCGCTGCCGACGGCATGCTGACTGTGCGCCAGGCGGCGAGGTTGGCGCGCAAGCCGGTGCTGCCGGTGCTCGCGCAGTCCGGCGGGCTCATCCAGCAGCTCAGTGATCTGCTCGGGGCTCGCGGTTTCGACGCCGAACAGATGGCGTTCCTGCAGTTCGGCCGGGGGATGGACACCAGCCGGATGCGCGAAGTGCTCGGATTCGAGCCGACCATGACCACGCGAGAGGCGTTCACCGACGTCTTCGGCGCCGGCGAACTCATTCCTGCTCTTGGAGGCGCCCGTGGCTGACCGACCTTCGACCCGCCCTCGCAAGGCAGTGGCCAAGCCGAAGACCGCGGCGCGAGCGTCCGCCAAGCCGGCATCCGCCGGCGAACCCGCAACGCCGGTGCCACCCACCCCGGCACCCGCGCCCCGTCCGACGAGGCCGCAGCGCCGGCGGATCAGCGATGCCGCCCACGCCGCAAGCAGCGAACGCGGGCTGTATGCCGTGCCCGACCCCTGCGACGACGAACCGATGCCACAGCCGGCGGCCATGCCCGGCACGAGCGAGATCGAGGCCGCCATCGGCGGACTGGTCACGATCCTGCGCACCGCAGGCGCCGCGGTCGGCATGAGCGGCGACGATCTCGAGCAGCGCATCGCGCAGGCTCTGGCGTTCGTGCGGCGGCGGCTCACCGGCGACTACGACATCGACGACTTCGGCTTCGACTCCGATTTCACCGACCAGGTGTGGCTGCCGCTGCTGCGACCGCTCTATCGGCGCTGGTTCCGCGTCGAGGTGCGCGGCATCGAGAACATCCCGGCCGATGGCTCGGCGCTGGTCGTCGCAAACCACTCCGGCACGCTGCCGATCGACGGACTCATGACCCAGGTCGCGATCCACGACGAACACCCGCAGCACCGTCACGTGCGGATGCTCGGTGCCGACCTGGTGTTCTCCTCACCGGTGGTCGGTCAGCTCAGTCGACGGGCCGGCACGACGCTGGCCGCCAACGCCGACGCCGAACGGTTGCTGAAATCCGGTGAACTCGTGGCCGTCTGGCCTGAAGGTTTCAAGGGCGTCGGCAAGCCGTTCTCGGAGCGCTACCGCCTGCAGCGGTTCGGCCGCGGCGGTTTCGTGTCGGCGGCGATGCGCAGCGGTGCGCCGATCATCCCGTGCTCGATCGTGGGCGCCGAGGAGATCTACCCGCTCATCGGCAACCTCAAGGGCCTGGCCCGGCTGCTCGGCACGCCATACTTCCCGGTCACCCCCACGTTCCCGTTCCTCGGGCTCGCCGGACTCATCCCGCTGCCGAGCAAGTGGATCATCGAGTTCGGGGCACCGATCGAGACCGCCGGCTTCGGCACGGCCGGAGCCGAAGACCCGATGCTGGTCTTCGAACTCACCGATCAGGTGCGCGAGACGATTCAGCAGTCGTTGTATTCGCTTCTCATGCAACGTCGTTCGGTCTTCTTCTGATGTTCGGGCGTGCACGTCGAACCTCGGCACCGGCTGCAGCGACCGAGGTGACGCCGCGGATCACCCTCATCGGCAAGCCCGGCTGCCACCTCTGTGACGACGCACGGGTCGTCATCGAGCGAGTCGCGGCGGACACCGGCGTGGGCTGGCGGGAGCTCGACATCCTCACCGATCCCGAGCTGATGAGCAGGTATGCCGAGCAGATCCCGGTCACCTTGGTCGATGGCCGGCAGCACGACTTCTGGCGGGTCGACGAGACCCGGTTGCGCGCCGCTCTCGCCTGAGTCTTTCGGCGCCGCCGCCGCGTCCGGCGAGGGGTCGTCGCGACCGTGGGAGGTTCGCCGATCTGACGCACAGCAACCGCTCAGCGGCTTCGCACGCGTCGCACTAGCACTTTTGTCCCTAGAACGCGACTTTGTGCGTCTGTTCACAAAGACCTAGAGTCTGGGGGTCAGTGATCCTCTGGTGTCGGGCGTTTGATATACGTCGGCCCATTCGGAAGAGGAGTCGGAGCGCCAGTGAGCACCGCCCCAGCCGCCCGTCGGGATATTCCCGAAGCCACCGTGGCTCGGCTACCGGTCTACCTTCGTGCCCTCCGCTCGTTCCATTCCCGCGACGTCGATCTGGTCTCGTCGGAGGAGCTCGCCGAAGCCGCGGGAGTGCGCTCGGCCGGTCTGCGCAAGGATCTCTCCCACCTGGGCTCGTATGGCGTGCGTGGTGTCGGGTATGACGTCACACGCCTGTCGGAGGAGATCTCCCGAGAGCTGGGCCTGCATCACGACTGGTCCGTGGCCATCATCGGCATGGGCAACCTGGGCCACGCGCTCGCGTCATACAGCGGCTTCGCCACGCGCGGGTTCAAGGTGCGCTGGTTGGTCGACCAGGATCCCGCCATCGTCGGCACCACCATCGCCGGCCTGCGTGTCATCGACTTCGCGATGCTCGCGGTCGAAGCCCCCGAGAGCATCATCGCGGTGCTGGCCACACCACCCGAGGCAGCACAAGCCGCCGCCGACCAGGCCGTCGCCGTCGGGGTGCGCTCGATCCTCAACTTCGCACCGTGCATGGTGACCGTGCCCGAGGGTGTCGAGGTCCGCAAGGTCGACCTCGCCACCGAGCTGCAGATTCTGGCCTTCCATGAAGAACGAGGCCGCGGCGACGAGACCTCCCTGAAGGAGGCACGATGAGTCTGATCGTCATCGGCATCTCGCACCGCACGTGCGATGTCGACCTTCTCGAACGTGCCGTGCTGTCGCCGGAGCAGGTGCACGAACTCGCACAGGCCCTCGACACCAACGAGCACGTCGGCGAGGCCGTCGTTCTGTCGACCTGCAATCGCATCGAGGTGTATGCCGAGGTCGGCACCTTCCACGGCGCAGTCACCTCGATCACCGAATCCTTCGCAGCCGCAACGAGAATCCCGGTCCACGAGCTGCGTGACCACCTCTACGTGCACTTCGAGGACCGCGCCGTCGCACACGTCTTCCACGTGGCGGCCGGTCTCGACTCGATGGCGGTCGGCGAGAGCCAGATCCTGGGCCAACTGCGCTCGGCGCTGAGCCTGGCCCAGGAAGGTGCGCATCTCGGCCCGGCATTGTCGGCACTGCTGCAGCAGGCATTGCGCGTCGGCAAGCGCGTGCACGCCGAGACCGACATCGACACCGTGAGCCGCTCTCTCGTCGAGCGTTCGCTGCTGCAGGCGCAGGCCGTCCTCGGTGACCTCGGTCATCAGCAGGCGCTGGTGATCGGTGCCGGCGCGATGAGCGGGTTGTCCGCGCACACGCTGGCGCGTGCCGGTGTCGGTGGCCTGACCGTCATCAACCGCACCGCGGCCAAGGCGCAGCGCCTTGCCGAGGCGACCGCTGGTGTGGCCCGTGGGTGGGACGAGCTGGCCGACGCCGTGACCGGCGCCGACATCATCGTGTCGTGCACCGGGGCAGTGGGTCACGTGCTGGATGCCGCGACGGTGACCTCCAGCGACCGCGCTCGGGTGCTCATCGACTTGGCCCTGCCCCGCGACATCGACCCGGCACTCGCTGCGCTGCCCGGCATCACCTTGCTGTCACTCGAAGACCTCGGTGCCGTGAGTGCAGCCGATGCCGACGAGCGCGCCCAGGTGCGTGCGGTTGAAGACCTGGTGACCGCCGAGGTCGCCGAATTTCTGGTGGGCCGCAGGGCCGCCGCCGTCGCGCCGACCGTGGCCGCGCTGCGTGCTCGCGCCGCCGACGTCGTCGCCCTCGAACTCGGCCGGCTGGGGCAGCGCATCGACCTGTCCGAAGCCGACGCCGCGCAGGTGCAGATGACCATCCACCGCGTCGTCGAGAAGATCCTGCACACCCCGACCGTGCGTATCAAGCAGCTGGCCGGTGAGGAGCAGGGCGGTCAGGACTACGCCGCGCTGTTGCGCACGTTGTTCGACCTCGACCCGCACCAGACGCGGGTAGCCGCCATCCCGACTCTGCCGCCGGACGGAGGCGTGCGATGACTCGCATCCGTCTCGGCACCCGCCGCAGCCACCTGGCGACCACGCAGTCGGGACTGGTCGCCGACCAGTTGCGGGCGCTCGGCCACGAGGTCGAGCTGGTCGAGATCGTCACCGAGGGTGACACCAATCTCGCGCCGCTGGTGAGCATGGGTGGCACGGGGGTCTTTGCCACCGCCATACGTCACGCTCTGCTCACCGGCCGCATCGATCTCGCGGTCCACTCGCTGAAGGATCTGCCCGTCCTGCCGTATGACGGACTCACGATCGCCGCGATCCCTGCACGTGAGGATGCCCGCGACGCGCTGGTTGCGCGCGACGGACTCACCCTGGGAGAACTGCCCGAGGGTGCTGTCATCGGCACCGGATCACCGCGCCGCGAGGCGCAGCTGGCGGCGCTCGGGCTGGGCGTGCAGGTCCGCGCGATCCGCGGCAATGTCGACACCCGTATCGGCCTGGTCACCTCCGGAGAGGTCGACGCCGTCATCCTGGCGCGCGCCGGCTTGGTGCGGCTGGGCCGGGCCGCCGAGATCACCGAGACCCTCGAGCCGGTGCAGATGCTGCCCGCGCCCGGACAGGGTGCGCTTGCCCTCGAGATCCGCAGCGACGATGCCGAACTGGCTGTAGCCGTGGCGGCTCTCGACCACGCCGACACCCGTGCCGCGGTCACCGCCGAACGTGCCCTGTTGTGCGCACTCGAGGCCGGCTGCTCAGCACCCATCGGTGCGCTCGCCGAGGTGTCGGAGGAGCTCGACGGCTCCCTTGAGATTTCGTTGCGGTCCTTCGTCGGCCGCACCGATGGCAGTTTCGATCTGCGCCGGTCGGTGACCGGCCCGGTCGAAACCGCTCAGCAGCTGGGTGAGCAACTCGCCCAGGTGCTCTTGCAGGACGGGGCTCGTGACGCGATGTCGCCACGGCCCGAGGCCCCACCGGATCCAGCGCCCGGCGGAGCCTTACCCAGCACCACCCCCGTCACCACCTTTGTCCCCACCAGCGCTGCGGAGTGTGAATCGTGACTTCCTCAACCAAGCCCACCAAGATCGTCGCCCGAATCGCCTTCGTCGGATCCGGGCCCGGCGATCCCTCTCTGATGACCGTGCGTGCCACGCAATTGCTGCGTGAGGCGGATGTGGTGATCATCGACCAGATCGCACGGGAGGAATTCGTCGCGTTGTTCGCCAGGCCGGATGTCGAGATCGTCGACGCCGGCCACGGTGAGACCGGCCAGCCGCTGACCGTCGCATCGCGCGCCAAGCTCGTGGTCCGGACAGCCAAGGCCGCCGCTCGTCCCGACAGCCAGCCGCTGGTGGTGCGACTGATGGACGGCGACCCCGCGACCTTCAACGGGCTGGCCGAAGAAGCCGTCGCCTGTCACAGGGCAGAGATCGGCTTCGAGATCGTGCCTGGTGTCAGCTCGGTGTCCGCCGTCCCGGCGTATGCCGGAATCCCGTTGACCGCCAACAGTTCTCGCGCCATGCACATTGTCTCCGCCGGCGACGATCGCACCGACTGGGCGGCCTGCACCGCCGCCGACAGCACCGTCGTGGTCCTCGGAGCCGCTGATGCGCTGCCGAACGGTCTTGCCAAGTTGTTGGCGGCAGGCCGTGCACCGGAGACCCCGGTCGCCCTCAGCACCGACGGCACCACGATCCACCAGATCACGACGGTCACCACGCTCGGCGAGGTCGTCGCGCAGCTGAGGGGCAACAAGCTCGCGGCGCCGACCATCGCGGTCGTCGGCTCGGTCGTCGAGATGCGGGAACAGTTGTCGTGGTGGGAGAACAAGCCGTTGTTCGGCTGGAACATCCTGGTGCCTCGCACCAAGGACCAGGCCAGCACCATGACCGACCGGCTCGCGTCATACGGCGCGTCCAGCGATGTCGTGCCCACGATCAGCGTCGAGCCGCCGCGCACGCCGCAGCAGATGGAGCGCGCGATCAAGGGCCTGGTCACGGGCCGTTACGAGTGGATCGGCTTCACTTCCGCCAACGCGGTGCGCGCTGTGCGCGAGAAGTTCGTCGAATTTGGTTTGGACGCAAGGGCTTTCGCCGGCCTCAAGATCGCCGCTGTCGGTGGCGTCACGGCTGACGCGCTGCGCGAGTGGGGTCTCGAGCCCGACCTGGTGCCGACCGGGGAGCAGTCCGCGCACGGCCTGCTCGAGGGATGGCCCGAGTATGACGAGCTGCTCGACCCGATCAACCGCGTCTTCCTGCCGCGTGCAGACATCGCGACGGACACCCTGGTCGCAGGTCTGCAGGAGATCGGCTGGGAGGTCGACGACGTCACGGCATACCGCACGGTCCGCGCCGCACCGCCGGCCCCGCACGTGCGTGAGGCGATCAAGACCGGCAAGTTCGACGCGGTCTGTTTCACCTCCAGCTCCACCGTCCGCAACCTGGTCGGCATCGCCGGCAAGCCGCACACGACGACGGTGGTTGCGTGCATCGGTCCGGCCACAGCCAAGACCGCCGAGGAGCACGGCCTGCGGGTCGACGTGCTGGCCGCCGAGCCGTCGGCGACTGCGCTGGTCGACGCGCTGGCCGACTACGGTCGCGGCCTGGCGCTGTCGGCCGCCGAAAACGGTGAGCCCACCCGTCGGCCCAGCGAGCGGAAGGCTGCGGCCCGCCGCAAGGCCAAAGCGTCGCACTGACCTGCGCTGCGCACTGACAGTCACCTGCTGGTCGGCGTCCGGGCCGTGGCCCGGCGCCGACCGACAGCGAGCGAAAGAAGCACCTGCATGAGCCCGAGGAATGAGCACTTCTCGTTGCCGGCAGGAGCGGTCCGGCCACGCCGGTTGCGGACCACGCCTGCGATGCGCCGACTGGTCGCCCAGCACCGACTGCACCCGGCCGACCTGGTGCTGCCGATGTTCGTCAAGGAGGGCATCGATGCGCCCGTCCCGCTGAGCTCTATGCCGGGCGTCGTGCAGCACACTCTTGACTCGCTCGTGGCTGCTGCGATCGAGGCGGTCGAGGCAGGCGTCGGCGGACTCATGCTCTTCGGCGTGCCCGTGCAGCGTGACGAGACCGGCTCGGGCGCGATCGACCCTGACGGCATTCTCAACGTCGCTCTGCGACGAGTGCGGGACGCGGTCGGTGACAGCACCGTGCTGATGTCGGACCTCTGCCTGGACGAGTTCACCTCGCACGGCCATTGCGGCGTGCTCGACGAGCAGGGCCGGGTCGACAACGACGCAACCCTTGAGCTGTATGCCGAGATGGCGGTCGCGCAGGCGCACTCCGGAGCGCATGTCGTCGGTCCGTCGGGGATGATGGACGGCCAGGTCGCGGTGATCCGCGCCGCCCTCGACGAGGCCGGTTTCGCCGACGTCGGGATCCTGGCGTATGCCGCGAAATACGCTTCGGCAGCCTTCGGCCCGTTCCGGGAGGCCGTCGAGTCGACCCTGCAGGGTGACCGGGCGGCATACCAGCAGGATCCGGCGAATCGCACCGAGGCGATGCGTGAACTCACGCTCGACCTCAACGAGGGCGCCGACATGGTGATGGTCAAGCCCGCGCTGCCCTACCTGGACATCCTCAGCGACGCGGCCGAACTCGCCGACGTGCCGGTGGCGGCTTACCAGGTCAGCGGCGAGATGGCGATGATCGAGGCCGCCGCCGCCAACGGCTGGATCGACCGCGACCGGATGGTCATGGAGTCCCTCACGTCGATCAAGCGCGCCGGCGCGCAGATCATCCTGACCTACTACGCCGTCGAGGTCGCGCGCCGCCTGCAACTGCGGTGACCCGCGAATTCGCTTGTGGTGCGAACTGCGCCTGGGCGATGGTCGCGTGATGAGCCACCTGCACGATGACGAGCTGGGGCCGAACCCCATACTCCGGCGACCGGGTTGGTGCGTGTCCTCACCGAGCTGACGGCGATGCCGGTCGCGGACGCCGGTGGGCGCTGCTGATCGCGATGATCACGTTTCCGTATTACGGGGCAAGGATGCCGGCGCGATGCGCTGATCGGTTGGTGATGGCACGCGCGGCGATCGACGGAGTCTGACCGGACGCTTAGCGCGCAATGCGGGAACCAGCACCGGCATACAAGGGAGATTCAGCACCGGCATACCGACCCGGACATGAAAAGCGAGTGGCACCTGCGCACTCGGGGGTCTGCGTAGGTGCCACTCGTAGGTGAGAGGTTACTAGGTCAGTCGTCCACTTGTCAGTAGCTTTGGTGAAGTTTCTAACCGGTTGTCCAGACCGATCGGTCAGGCCTTCACGAATTCGAGGGCGAGGATGATCTTGACCTTGTCGCCGACGACCGCGCCGCCGCCTTCGAGGGGCATGTCGATGGTGACGCCGAACTCCTTGCGGTTGATCTCGGTGCTGGCCTCGAAGCCGGCGCGGGTGCCGCCCCATGGGTCTGAGCCGACGCCGCCGAATTCGACGTCGAAGGTCACGGACTTGGTGTTGCCCTTGATGGTGAGGTCACCGGTGATCGAGTCGGCGCTGATGGCGGTCGACACGAAGGTCATGGTGGGGAACTTCTCGATCTCGAAGAAGTCGTTGGTGCGCAGGTGGTTGTCGCGGTCGGCGACGCCGGTGTTGATGGAGGTCATCTGCACGGTGGCCTCGACCTTGGAGTCCTCCAACTGCTCGCCCACGGTGGCCGAGGCGGCGAAGTCGTCGAACTTGCCGCGGACCTTGCTGACCATGAGGTGGCGAACGGTGAAACCGAACTCGCTGTGGGCCGGGTCGATGTTCCAGGTTCCCGGGGTCAGGTCCTTCAGGGTGGTCATGCTGCTCCTTCGATTGGTGATGGCTGGCGACTCTCGTGTCGACAGAAGGTGAACATTGTTGAATGTTCAATTATTCCGTGGTCAACGATAGCCGATGCGAGTGAACGCCATGAGAACGTCACGCTCGGCTCCGGTGGACGCCCGGACGTGCCGGTGTGAGGCGCCGCTTGCGATGACCTGGCAGCAGGTGTCGTTGCGAACGGCGGATAACGACGCCTGGTGCCATCTCGCGTCGAGCACCCACCTGAACCCTGAGGAGATCAGCGCTCACCGACACCTCGCGTGGATGGACCGCTGGGCAAGAGTCGTTGCTTATGCTTGTCCCCTCATGAGCCCGACCTTCGACGCACCGACCCCCGCGCCCGCCGCGGCGACCGACGCAGCGGGCGCGGGGGCGACCGCAGCGCAGGATCCGGTGCCGTGGCTGAGTGACGCAGAGCAGCACACCTGGCGTTCGTACCTCCGGGGCAGCCGGGCCCTCGAACTCGCGCTGGACGCCGAACTTCAGGCAATGGGGCTGACTCTCGCCGAATACGAACTCCTGTCGATGTTGTCCGAGTCCGAGACCGGCTCCATGCGGATGAGCGCGCTTGCCGATCTGGTGATCCAGTCGCGCAGTCGAGTCACCCACACCGCCACTCGGCTGCAGCGGCGCGGTTGGGTCAGCCGTCGCCCCACCCCGGATGACGGCCGCGGCATCGAACTCGTCCTCACCGACGAGGGCCACTCGGCCATCGAGGCAGCGGCGCAGGTGCACGTGCGCGGCGTCCAGACCCACCTGATGCAGCAGATGGACCCGCAGATGCGGCAGAACCTGGGCGAAGCCATGTCGCGGGTGCTGCAGCACCTGATGCCCGGCTACGACTCCTGACGACTCCGTCCGCGGCGACTGCGCTGCGGCATACCTCTCGGTCGGCTCAACCGCGGTCGAGTCGCACATTCCGGGCTGAGACAATGAACGTATGACGAATGCCCCCACCTCGCACCTGATCCAGGACACACCGGCCTCTGCCGCGCTGCTGAATCGGGCCAGGGCCGTCACACCGGGTGGAGTCAACTCCCCGGTGCGCGCGTTCCGGGCAGTCGGTGGCACGCCGCGGTTCATCGCCGAGGCCAAGGGCCCGTGGCTGACCGACGTCGACGGCAACCGGTATGTCGACCTGATCTGCTCGTGGGGGCCGATGATCCTGGGTCATGCCCACCCCGAGGTGATGGCGGCGGTGCAGGAGGCCGCCACCCACGGATTCTCGTTCGGCACGCCCAGTGAGAACGAAGTGCTGCTGGCCGAGGAGATCGTGCGCCGCGTCGCGCCGGTCGAGCAGGTGCGGCTGGTCAGCAGCGGTACCGAAGCGACGATGTCCGCGTTGAGGTTAGCCCGCGGAGCCACCGGTCGCAGCAAGGTCGTGAAGTTCGCCGGCTGCTATCACGGTCACGTCGACCCGCTGCTGGCCGCGGCCGGTTCCGGTGTGGCGACCTTCGCGTTGCCGGATTCCGCCGGGGTCCCGGCTTCCAGCGCGCACGAGACGATCGTGCTGCCCTACAACGACGTCGCCGCACTCGAGGCAGCCTTCGTCGAACACGGTGACCAGATCGCGTGCGTCATCACCGAGGCGTCGCCCGGCAACATGGGTGTCGTGCCGCCGGCGGCCGGCTTCACCGATGCCCTGCGTCGCGTCACCCGCGAGCACGGCGCGCTGTTGATCTCGGACGAGGTGATGACCGGATTCCGTTGCTCGGCGGCAGGGTGGTACGGCCTCGAGGGCGAGCCCGAGGGTGGGGCGCCCGACCTGTTCACCTTCGGCAAGGTGATGGGCGGCGGATTCCCCGCGGCAGCATTCGGCGGAAGCGCCGATCTGATGAGCCGCCTGGCGCCGGAAGGCCCGGTCTATCAGGCGGGCACGCTGTCCGGTAATCCCGTCGCCACCGCGGCCGGACTCGCCACGCTGCGCGGCTGCACCCCCGAGGTCTACGACCGGCTCGACGCCGTCGCACACACGGTCGCCGATGCCGCATCCGAGGCGCTCGCCGCAGCCGGTGTGTCGCACACCGTCCAGTGGGCCGGCTCGATGTTCTCGGTCTTCGTCCGCGACGGCGCGGTGCGTGACTACGAGGATGCCAAGGCGCAGGACCATGCGGCATACGGGCGCTTCTTCCACGAGATGCTGCGGCGCGGCGTGCACCTGCCGCCGAGTTCCTACGAGGCGTGGTTCGTCAGCGCTTCGCACGACGACGATGCTGTCGCTCACGTGCTCGACGCCCTGCCGCACGCGGCCACGGCGGCATCCGCAGGCTGAGTGCGGCCCGCGAGCAGGGCCGTCACAGACTGGAATGAGAGCATGAAGCAATGACCGACCACACCGTTGTGCACCTCGTGCGCCATGGCGAGGTCGACAACCCCCAGGGCGTGCTCTACGGGCGGATGCCAGGTTTCCACCTGTCCGCGCTCGGTCGGCAGATGGCCGGACGCGTTGCGACATACCTCGGCGACCGCGACATCACCCACCTGCGTTGCTCGCCCCTCGAGCGAGCCCAGGAGACCATCGAGCCGCTGGCCGAACACCTGCGGCTGTCCGTCCAACTGGACGACCGGGTCATCGAGGCGGCCAACGACTTCGAGGGTCTGACCGTCGGCAAAGACCCCAAGAAGCTGCTCAATCCGCGCTTCTGGGGCAAGCTCACCAACCCCCTCAAACCCAGCTGGGGCGAGCCGTACTCGGAGATCGTCGAACGGATGACCGCAGCGGTCGACGACGCTCGCGCGGCGGCAGGTGGGCACGAGGCGGTCATCGTCAGCCACCAACTCCCGGTCTGGACAGCCCGGATGCACTACGAGGGCAAGCGGCTGTGGCACGACCCGCGCAAGCGGCAGTGCACGCTCACCTCGGTCACCAGCCTCGCCTTCGACGGCGACCAGTTGCTGACCGTGTCGTATGCCGAGCCGTCCCGTGACCTTCTTCCCGGTGCGCATGAGGCCGCCGGTAGTGCGACAGGACCCGAACCGACCGGCCACCGGTCGAGCGACCATGGAGAGAACGACGAATGAAGCGAACGGCACTGGTGGCGATCGCCCTGTGCGTTGCCACCTTCGGGCTTGCTGCCTGCTCCAGCGGCAGTGGGGAGTCCATCTCCCAGCAGGCAAACAAGGGTGACGACAAGAACTACATCGCCGGCGACGGCACCGTCGTGCAATTGGCGTCCAGCGATCGCGGCAAGCCGGTGCTGCTCACCGGCAAACTGCTCGACGGGCAGCCATGGTCCAGCGCCGACTACGCCGGCAAGATCATCGTGGTCAACGCGTGGGGGTCGTGGTGCCCGCCCTGCCAGGCCGAGATGCCCCAGCTTGAGGCGGCCTGGAAGCAGTTCCAGAAGCAGGGCAACATCGTGATGATCGGTGTCGACCTCAACGAGGGTCCACAGACCGCCGCCGCCTATCTCGAATCCGTCGGCGTGACCTATCCCTCGCTGCAGTCCGACGGTGGCAAGGCTCTGCTGGAACTGCAGAACAAGGCGACTGCCACACCGTCCACACTGGTCCTGGACAGCCAGCACCGCATTGCGGCACGCGTCGCCGGTGCGACGACCGAGTCGACTTTGCTCGGACTCGTGCAGGACGCAGAAGGGTCGAAGTAGCGTTTTGCACGCGGATGCAGCACGGACAGTCGCGACCGGCAGCCTGCCGGCCGCGATGGCGCTGGCCCTTCTCGCGGGCGTGGTGTCCTTCGCCTCGCCCTGCGTGCTGCCGCTGGTGCCAGGCTTTCTCGGTTACGTCACAGGACTGACCGACGAACGCCGCCGCACCAGGCTGGTGACAGGGGCCTTTCTGTTCGTCGTCGGATTCAGCGTTGTGCTTGTCGGTGTCGCCGCGGCATACAGCTGGGCGACGTCGCTGAAGTTCGGCCACGAGGATCTGATGCTGCGCCTCGGCGGGGTCGTGGTGATCCTGCTCGCGCTGGTCTACCTCGGTTTCATCGGTCAGCGCGGCATCCCTGTGCGGTGGCGACCGTCGGCCGGGTTGCTCGGTGCACCGCTGCTGGGTGCGGTCTTCGGGCTCAGCGCCAGCCCCTGCGTCGGGCCCGTGTATGGCGCAATCCTCAACCTGGCCAATCCGATCGGTGACCAGCACAGCACCGTGCACCGCGGCGTGATGCTGGCAGCGTTCTACTGTCTCGGCCTCGGAGTGCCCTTCCTGCTGATCGCAGCCGGGTGGTCTCGTGCCGAGAAGGCCTCACGGTGGTTGCGCAACCACCATCGTCCGATCCAGCTGATCGGCGGCACGCTCATGCTCGTGGTCGGTGTCCTGATGGTCGCCGGCGTCTGGGAACACGTCATCACCTGGCTGCAGGCCAGGTCCTCCTCCTTTACTCCGGTGATCTGATTTTGTCGACTGAAACCGAATCCACCCCACAGCCGCAGGAGCAGGCGGACGAGCGACCCAAGGGCGCCACCAAGATCGTCCAGCCCAAGCTCGGATTCTTCGGGACCGTGCGGTGGCTCTGGCGTCAGCTGACCTCGATGCGCACGGCGTTGTTCCTGCTGTTGCTGCTCGCGGTCGCGGCCGTGCCCGGGTCGGTGTTCCCGCAGACCGACATCGACGCCACGCGGGTGACGTCCTACCTCGCGTCGCACACGACGACCGGGCCGTGGCTGCAACGCCTGGGAATGTTCAACGTCTACTCGACTCCGTGGTTCTCCGCGATCTACATCCTGCTCCTGGTGTCCCTCATCGGTTGTGTGCTACCGCGCATCCGGGTTCATTTCCGGGCGCTGCGCTCGCCGCTGCCGCGGGTGCCCAGGCGACTCGAACGACTGCCCGCCAGCAGTTCGCGCGAGTTCACAGGCAGCCCGGACGAGGTCGTCACCGCAGCTCGGGAAGCCTTGCGACGCAAGGGTTACCGCGTGCGCGTGGACGAACCCGTCGACGGTGTGCAGGCGATCGCCGCCGAAGGCGGCCGGCTGCGTGAGACCGGCAACCTGGTGTTTCACAGCTGCCTGGTGCTGGTCGTGCTCGCTGTCGCAGCCGACCACCTGATGGGCTGGCGCGGTGACGTCATCGTGCCGGTGGGGCAGTCCTTCACCAGTTCGGCCGGCAACTACAACACGATGGACCTCGGCCCCTGGGTGGGCACCAACGACATCCAGCCGTTCACCGTGGCGATCAATTCTCTGAAGGTGACCTTCGAGAAGGACGTTCCGACAAGTTCACCGCAGTACGGCCAGCCGCGCGACTTCATCGCCTCGGTGACCTCCCAGGACGCCAACCAGAAGCCGAAGAACGAGCTTCTGGAAGTCAACGACGCCCTCGACGAGAGCGGCACCTCGGTCTATCTGCTCGGCAACGGTTACGCACCGGTGATCACCGTCAAGAGCCCCACGGGCAAGGTGCTCTACAGCCAGTCGACACCCTTCCTGCCGCAGGACAACATGTATCGCTCCGTCGGTGCGGTCAAGGTGTCGGCAGCCTCGCCCAAGCAGTTGGGCTTCTACGGGTTCTTCCTGCCGACCGGTGAGTTGAGCGACTCGCAGGGACCGATCTCGACCTTCCCGGGCCTCGACAACCCGATGCTGGTGCTCGGCGCCTACCAGGGCAACTTGTTCCCGGGCGACCTGCCGCAGTCGGTCTACACGCTCAACACCCAGGACATGACCCAGGTGATGAGCAACGGCCAACCGTGGCGCGTGGCGATCGGCCCCGGCCAGACGGCAAAGCTTCCCGACGGCACGACGATCTCGATGAGCGCGAACATCCCGCGCTGGGCCGGTCTGTCAGCGCGTTACGACCCCGGCAAGGCCACAGCTTTGGTCGCCTCACTGCTCGGGCTGGCAGGGCTCGTCATGTCGATGACGTTGCGCCGTCGACGCATCTTCCTGAAGGTCTCACCGGCACCGGTCACAGCTGCGGGTGGCGAAGGCCCAGGTGACACCGAGGACGCTTCCAGCCAGCGGCGTACTCTGGTCAGCGCTGGCGCTCTTGCCAAGGGAGCAGACCCGCGCCTGCCGGTGGCACTTGAGGCCCTGCTTGACGGCGTTGACGTGAAACTCGGAAATACACCCACCAGCGGTAGAACAGGTGAACTGCGATGAAGACATGGTCGTTCGGCGGGCACGCCACCAACGTCGGGTTGGAGAACACCTCGACGCACTTCCTCTACGCCTCGGCGGTGGTGCTCGCGTTCGCGATGTTCGCCTTCGCGTTCGACCTGGCCGGACACCCGGGGCGTGTCGCGCGAGCCGCGGCCGCCCTCGAGGAGAGTGAGACCGAAGCTGCCGGTGCGGCCTCCGCGGGTGGGTCGACAACGGTGATCGAGCGCACCTCCACGGCGACGGCTCCCGCGCCGCAGAAGCGTCAGTGGGCCGGTATCGGCATGGCGCTGGCCTGGCTGGGCGCCATCCTGCTGGGTGCGTGCGTGCTTACTCGCAGTATGTCGGTGGGTCGTCCGCCGCTGGGCAACATGTACGAATTCGCCATCGTCGGTGCGTTCTTCGTCATGTGTGCGTTCCTGTTGTGGAGCCTGCGTCGCGACGTTCGCTCGCTGGGACTGTTCGTCGTCGGTCCGACCGTGCTCACCGAGATGCTGGCCGCCACGATCTTCTACACCGCGGCAAGTTCGCTGCTTCCTTCGCTGCAGAACTACTGGCTGACCATTCACGTCACCGTCGCCATCCTGTCGGTGGCCGTGTTCACGATCGCGTTCTCCACCACGATCTTGTACTTCGTGCAGAAGTGGCGTGAGGACTCCGGCGACACCAAGTTCCAGTTCATGGACGCCGTCCCCGGGTCCGACGTGATGGACCGCACGACCTATGGCCTGCTGATCGTCGCGTTCCCGTTGTGGACCTTCACCCTGATCGCCGGCGCGATCTGGGCGCAGAAGGCGTGGGGCCACTACTGGAGTTGGGACCCCAAGGAAACCTGGACACTGGTCATCTGGGTGGTCTACGCCGCCTACCTGCACGCTCGCGCCACCGCCGGCTGGACCGGCAAGAAGGCGGCATACATCGCGGTCGCCGGCTTCGTCTGCATCCTGTTCAACTTCTGCATCGTCAACGTCTTCTTCGTCGGCATGCACTCCTACTCGGGAATGTGATGGTTCGGTACTCCATCTGGCGGATCCTGATCTTCTTCATCGTTCTGCTCGCCCTGTATGCCGCAACGTTGCGCGGCTGGACCCTGCTGGTCGCCTCTGCGGCCGTCTCGCTGGTGGTGTCCTTCTTCGCGCTGCGTGGTCCGCGGGAGCGCTTCGCCACCCAGATCGAGGGCAAGGTCGCGGAGCGGCAGAAGCGTGCCGATGCGATGCGCACCGCCGAAGACTTCGATGACGAGGACTGAGCCGGGCGTCATACGTGCGCTGACGGTGCGTCGTGACTGAGCAGCACCGGCATCTTGCGTGGCGGGAGCCGCACGAGGTCGAGAACATCGCGCCCGTCGCCGTCGCGATCCTGGTGGCGGCCGGGCTGCAGTACCTCCTGCCGCCGCATTTCGTCCTGATCCACCCGCAGTGGCCGCTGCCGGCTCTCGAGTTGGCACTGCTGGCGCTGCTCATCGCGCTCGGTGTCTCCGGCGCGGCCGTGCGGCACATCCGTGTGCTCGGGCTGGCCGTCGTGGCGCTGATCTCGATCGACAACACCGTCA
Organism: Rudaeicoccus suwonensis; assembly: GCF_007829035.1. NCBI lineage: Bacteria > Bacillati > Actinomycetota > Actinomycetes > Micrococcales > Dermacoccaceae > Rudaeicoccus > Rudaeicoccus suwonensis. The sequence continues at coordinate 10,069 of NZ_VIVQ01000007.1, read as the reverse complement.
GCTCGGGCCTGCTGGTGAGCCACCTGATCCAGGGATCGTCGGACATGAAGGCGTTGCCGCTGCTGGTGACCGGCGCCAGCATCTATGTCACCAACGTGATCTCGTTCGGCATCTGGTACTGGCAGTTGGACCGGGGCGGGCCGTACGCCCGGGCGCGTGTGCGAGACCCGTATCCGGACTTTTTGTTCCCACAGATGACCCAGGAGGGTTTGACCGACCCGTCCTGGCGGCCGCTGTTCTTTGACTACCTTTATGTCAGCTTCACCAATGCGACCGCCTTCTCGCCGACCGACGTGATGCCGCTGACCCGTCGCGCGAAGGCCCTTTTCACGGTGCAGAGCCTCGTGGCCCTGTGCACGATGGCCCTGGTGCTGGCGCGTGCGGTCAACATCCTGAACTGAGTTCGGGCGATGACGCACATCTGGGTTAGGAACCGCGCTCATGGCTGCGGCGGCGACCCGTGGCACGTCACAACTGACGCATAGGTTGCACCGAGCAAAACCTTGAGCTGTCGGAGTGAACTGTTCCTCAGACAACGTCGAGGAGAGCACATCATGAGAAGTCGTCTCATCATCACCGGCGCCGCGATCGCGGCCATCGCGATCGGCCCGGCAGGCGCCGTCGCCGCCGACCACGCGCTGAACACCGCGGACAGCGTGTCGGTGGCGGCGCCCACGACAGTCACGCCCGGGTCGGCCTCCGGTAACGGGTCCTCCGGATCGCAGCCGTATGGCTGTGGCTACGGTTCGGGCTCGTCCGGTTCCAGCGGTTCGAGCGGGTCCGGTGGTTCGTACGGGACCGTGCCCGGTGCCAGCACCGGCTCAGCGGTCATCTCGGGCACACCGGTGAAGTCGCAGCCGGGGGTGGTCATGGTCGACACTGTGCTGCCGGGCGGTGAGGGAGCCGGCACCGGAATGGTGCTCAGCTCCAACGGGATCATCCTGACCAACTACCACGTCGTGGAGTCCTCGACGTCGATCCGCGTCACCGATGCCAACGGCAAGACCTACACCGCGACCGTGATCGGCCACGACGAGACGCACGACATCGCCGTGCTGAAGTTGTCCGGAGCCAGCGGTATGACGACGGCCAAACTGGACACCGCCGCGGCCTCGCTCGGCGAGGCTGTGACCGCGGTGGGCCAGGGCGGCGGCCAGGGGACGCTCTACAAGACCAGCGGCGCCATCACCGGCACCGGCAAGCAGATCACCGCTTCGGACGAGAGCTCGACCACCGATTCGGAGACGTTGTACGGCCTGCTGCAGACGAATGCCCAGATCGTGCCCGGTTACTCCGGTGGTCCGCTGCTGAACTCCGCCGGTGAGGTCGTCGGGATGGACACCGCAGCGTCGAGCAGCTCGCCGATCTCCGGTTATGCGATCCCGATCTCGTCGGCGCTCAAGGTCGCCAACCTGATCGAGAGCGGCACCCGCACCGCGACGGTGCACATCGGTGCCCGCGCCGCCATCGGCGTGGAGATCTCGGATTCATCATCGTCCGGCGGCAGCTACTACGGCGGCTCGCAGGCATCCGGCGCTCTTGTCGAAGGCACGGTCTCGGGCAGCGCTGCTGCCGCGGCCGGCATCACCGCGGGATCGACGATCACCGCGGTCGGCGGCCAGACGATCAGCGGCGTCTCGCAGTTGTCGTCGATCATCAACGACTACTACCCGGGCCAGCGGGTCAGCGTCAGCTGGATCGACTCCACGGGTCAGTCGCACACCGCAACGCTCACGTTGGGGGCCAGCAGCGAGAACTGATCGAATTGGCTCACGTCCAACGTCCCACCTCTCGCGTTGAGCTGGCACCAGGTGTCGTTATCCGGCTCGGATAACGACACCTGGTGCCAGCTCAACGCGTCATCGCGCCACTTCCACGTTCGTCGGGGTGGCGTCCGCGCCTCGGCATCCTTGCCGGTCCGCGCACCCGACGTGGAAGACGAAGAAGCGTGGCGTCCGCGCATCGGCATCCTTGCCTCTCAGCCCCCACCTCTCGCGTTGGGCCCTCGTCTCCAGCTCTCCACCTTTCGCGTCGACCTGGCAGTAGGTGTTGTTATCCGACGCGGACAACAACACCTACTGCCAGGTCAACGCACTTTTGGTCCCACGCGATGCGCGAGTGGCGCGGGATTGCCCTTCTTTTGCCGGGATTGGGTCATGTGCGTGCCAGTCGCGGCTGAGTGACGCGAGTGGCACGGGAGCGCCCTGGGCGTCGGCGAGTGGCGCGGGATGGCCCTTCTTTTGCCGGGATTGGGTCATGTGCGTGCCAGTCGCGGGTGAGTGACGCGAGTGGCGCGGGAGCGCCTTGGGCGTCGGCGAGTGGCGCGGGATGGCCCTTCTTTTGCCGGGACTGGGTCATGTGCGTGCCAGTCGCGAGTGGCGCAGCGTTTGTCGCGCCACTCGCTGAGGATGCGGCACGAGCGACTCGGCAGTGGCGGCGGTAGCTCGGCAGTGGCGGCGGTAGCTCAGGCGGTGCGGTAGCTCAGGTAGAGCCCGAGGCCGAAGAGCACGCCATACGCGAGGATCGTCATGCCCGTTCCGGCGAGCACCGGGATCAGGTCGCGACCCTGCGCCTTGCGGATCACGACCAGTGTCGGGCGCACCGCCACCACGAGCCCGAGCGCCGCGATGCCCGCCCACGGGTGCGCGACGGCCGCCACGACGACCATGGCGAGGGCAAGGACCAGCAGAGCGACATACAGCACGCGGGTGTTGTTGTCGCCGAGCCGCACAGCCAGCGTGCGTTTGCCCGAGACGATGTCACCTGGGATGTCACGCAGGTTGTTGGCGACGAGTATGGCGCAGGCGATCGCTCCGACACCTACCGCGGCGGCCCAGGTGGCGACATCCGTGCGGCCGGCCTGCGTGTAGGTCGTGCCGGCGGTCGCCATCAGCCCGAAGAACACGAAGACGAAGACTTCGCCGAGGCCCAGGTACCCGTAGGGGTTCTTGCCGCCGGTGTACTTCCACGCGGCGATGATGGCGAACACGCCGAAGATCAGCAGCCAGAACGTGCTGGACAGCGCCACGAGGGCCAGACCGAAGAGCGCAGCAGCAAAGAAGCAGCCGAAGGCCGCGGCCTTGACGCTGCCGGGTGTCGCCAGCCCCTGACCGACCAGCCGCACCGGCCCGACCCGGGCGTCGTCGGTGCCGCGGATCCCGTCGCTGTAGTCGTTGGCGAAGTTCACGCCGATCTGCAGCAGCAGCGCGACCATCAGCGCGAGCAGCGCGTAGCCGAGGTTCGCGTGGTGCAGCGTGTATGCCGATCCGGTGCCGGCGGCCACGGGCGCGACCGCCACGGGAAGGGTGCGGGGCCGGGAGCCGGCGATCCATTCGTTCAGCGTGGCCATGCGCGCAGGAGTACTCCGAAGTCGGTTCAGTGGTGAGCAGGCAAAGTCTGCCATCCCGGCGCCGCAGCCAACGCCGCACGGTCGGGCTTGCCGGGCCCGCGCAACGGCAGTTCGTCGACCTGCAACAAGCGCCGCGGGAGAGCGTATGGCGGAAGCGAGTCGCGCAGCAGGTCGCGGATCTGCTGCACCTGCAACGGCTTTCGCGCCCGTACTGCGAGACCGACGGCCTGCCCCCACTCGTGGTCCGGCAGGCCGAGGGCGACCGCTTCGAGCACATCAGGCAGGGCGGCGGCGGCCTCCTCCACGACGCGTGGCGCCACCTTGAGACCGCCGGTGGTGATCAGGTCGTCGATGCGTCCGAGCACGTGCAGCCTGCCGTCGCTCCACTCGCCGATGTCGTCGGTGCGGAAGGTGCGGACGACATCAGGAGTGCCGTCGCCGGCGTCGCCGGGGTCACTGTCGGGGGTGGTGTCGCCTGTCGCCTCGACGGGCGTGCTCATGCCGAAGACCGCGGCGGTGCGTTGCGGATCGCCCAGATAGCCGGACGCGATCGTCGCGCCGGTCAGCGTGATCCGCCCGTCCTCGTCGAGCACGACACCTGTCGGGCGCAGTGGCGCTCCGTCATACACGCACCCGCCGGCCGTCTCACTCATGCCGTACGTCGTCAGGACGGTGACACCGGAGCCGCGTGCCGCCGCCAGCAGCGTCGGAGGGGTGGCGGCACCGCCGAGCAGGATCTCGTCGTATGCCGTGAGGGCCGCCAGCGCCTGCGGGCCGGCGTCGAGCAGCCGGCGCAACTGCGTCGGCACGAGCGAGGTGTACCTCCGCTCGGCGGTCAGTCTCGCAGTGTCGGCGATGAAGCCGTCGATGCTGAAGGCCGTCGCGATGATCGGGCCCGGGTCGCCGTGGCGCATCGAGCGCAGCAGCACCTGGGTGCCGGCGATGTGATGCGCAGGCATGCACAGCAGCCACTGGCCGGCGCCGCCGAGGCGTTCGTGGGTGGCGTCGATGCTGGCGACCAGTGCGTCACGGGTGAGCATGGCGCGCTTGGGGGAGCCGGTCGATCCGGAGGTGCTCACCACCAGGGCGAGCTCGTCCGGAGCCTGCTCGACTGCTGCCGGATCGGCCGGTGTCGGGGGAGTCCCGGCATACGGCTGTATGGCGGGGCCGGTGCCGTCGAGCGCCCGCCGCAGCGCCCGGCAGTAGTCCGGCAGGGTCGATGCGGAGACGTCGAAAGGCAGCAGCGTCGGCACCCGTTCAGGGTAGGCAGCCGCTCGGGTGCGCCGGTCACCTGCCTAGGGTTGTCGTCATGGGTAAGCGCATCGCAGTCGTGACCGGAGCGAGCAGCGGCATCGGGCGGGCCAGCGCTCGGCGGCTCGCCGCAGAGGGATTCGAGGTGGTCTGCGCAGCGCGGCGCACCGAGCGGATCGAGGAACTCGCCGCCGAGATCGGCGGTCGCGCGGTGACCTGTGACGTGACCTCCGCCGCGGATGTCGCAGCGCTCGCGGAGGCTGCCGGGCCACGCGTCGAGGTGCTGGTGTGCAACGCCGGGGGTGCTGTCGGGCTCGACCCGGTCGGCGCGGCCGATGCCGACGACTGGCGAAAGATGTTCGAGGTAAACGTGATCGGCGTGCAGCAGACGATCCGTGCGCTGTTGCCGGCCGTGACTGCCGGCGAGGGCGTCATCATCGCGATCGGCTCGCTGGCGGGGCTTGCGGCATACGAGGGTGCAGGCGGCTACTGCGGCAGCAAGGCGGCCGTGCACTCGCTGATGGTGTCGTTGCGGCTTGAGCTCTGGGACCAGCCGGTCCGGGTATGCGAGATCGATCCGGGCATGGTCGCCTCCGACGAGTTCGCGCTGCACCGGTTCGGTGGAGACGCAGATCGGGCCGCGAAAACCTATGCAGGAGTGGCGAATCCGCTGACGCAGGAGGATGTCGCCGACTGTGTCGCCTTCGTCGCGACGCGTCCTCCGCACGTCAACATCGACCAGTTGGTGGTCAAACCGCGCGCACAGGCAGCAGCGCACAAGGTGGATCGCAGCAGTTAGCGCGTCACGTGCGACACAGCTGACCAATGACGCCCCAGCTGATCAGCCGGTCGCCCACAAGCGCATCGGCGCTGGCTGACCCGCGGACCGGCATACCCGGTTGACGGCGACATCGCCGGATTGGCAGGCTGACCGCAGTGGCGGCATCCGACGCCCAGCCGCGCGGCCGGCCCCAGCCCGGGCGCGACACGGCGAAGGGAAGCAGATTCTCCGGTCGTTTTGTCGGCTCGTTCTTCCACGCGCCGCCGGTCGTGCTGGGGGCGCGGCGGCCGGAGAGCAGAGCATGATGACCAGCGACCGCGACTTCAAGCGCATCGTGCGCGCCCGGATGATCGAGACCGGTGAGAACTACACCGCAGCACGTGCCGCGGTGCTTGCAGCCGGTCCCGATGCACCCGCGAAGGCGGATCTCGCCGCGGCGGATGCCTTCGTAGCAAAGACGATTCGTAACTTCTTCGATGGTGACCGTCTGCGGAGCATGCCGGTGAAGCGCAAGGCGCGTGTGGTGGTGCTGCTGCGCGTGATGGAGCGTTTCGAGCCCGGCCGCAGATATGCCGAGCGTGAGGTGAACGACCTGCTGGCACCGACATACGACGACTACGCCTTCCTCCGCCGCGAGCTGGTCGACTACCGCTATCTCGCCCGCGCGAACGGCGAATACTGGCTGGTCGATGAGGTGCCCGAGCGCAACTGGCTCGAGGCCCAGGAGGTGCCGGTCGACGAGGCGGCGCGCGTGCGTCGTGCTCACGCAGCAGGACCTGAGAACGTATGACGCAGCGACGGTTGTCGCGACAGCCGGGACGGGTTCGCATCCGATCGCGGCGACCGGCATAGTTGTTGCACGTGCAGACAGACCAGGTCCTGAGCCTCCTGCAAGACGTCGCCGCTGAGGTCATCCAGCCGCGCTTCCGTGCTCTCGCCGACGGCGAGGTGATGGAGAAGAACCCCGGCGATCTGGTGACCGTCGCCGACCGTGAGGCGGAGGTCGCGATCACGGCAGCCCTGCGTTCGGCCTATCCGGACGCACTGCTGGTGGGCGAGGAGGCGGTCGCCGCGGATGCCTCGATCCTGGCCGCGGCATCCGGCGCCGAGCACTGGTTCACGATCGACCCGGTCGACGGCACGAAGAACTTCGTGCACGGTTCGCCCGACCACGCGGTGATGGTGGCCGAACTGCGCGGTCGAGAGGTGGTGCGGTCGTGGATCTGGCAGCCCGAACACCACCTGGCATATGTCGCAGAGCGTGGAGCGGGTGCCTTCTGTGGTGACCGGCGGCTGCCGGTGGTGCCGCGAAATGCGGACCGGCCGCTGGGCCGCACGTCTCGCCGGAAGCTCGTCGGCACCGCATTCGGTCACCTGCCGCCCCTGGAACTCACCTGGGTCAGCTGCGGCATCGACTACCCCAAGCTTGCTGAAAACGCCTGCGAATACTTGCTGTACCGCAATGCGATGCCCTGGGATCACGCCCCGGGCCAGCTGCTGGTCAGCGAGACCGGCGGGCAGCTGAGCTATTCGGACGGCACGGCATACGACCCGACGTCGACGCAAGGCCCCTTGCTGGCGGCCGGCTCGTCGGCTGTGGCCGACCGGGTCCGCAGCGCCATGAGCGTGGCGAGCACCACCAAGGACACGTCGAGCACGCCGTAACCCACGAGCGTGCCGCGAAGCCCCCACTGCTGTGCGGCGAGACCGGCTGCAACCGCCGGCACGCTGAAGGCCGCATAGCTCACCACGAAGGTCGTCGCGAAGGTCTGCCCGCGTTCGGCAGGAGGGGTCACCGCGGCGATCGCCGACATCGCCATCAGGAAGGTCGCACCGAAGCCGAGGCCGGCCACGACGGAGCCTGCGACATACAGCGCGATGGTCGAGGTGAGCGTGGCAACGACGCTGAGGATGACGCCGCTGGCCAGGGCCGTGTAGCTGAAGGCGCGTTGCAGCCCTGCCGGCAGTCGCATCGCGATGACGGATCCGATCGCTCCGGAAAGGAAGAACGCGCCGAGGATCAATCCGGCGACGAAATGGTTGCGTATGCCGAAAACCTCCGCGACTGCCGAGGATCCGAGTGACAGATAGAGACCGCCGAGGGCCCAGGTCGCGCAGAGCGCGGGGACCATCGCGACGAAGACAGTGCGCGCGGGCACCGCGACACCGGCGCTGGGCCGCAGGGCGCGCAGCACGATCGAGCGGTGCGGGCGCGGCGAACCCACCGGCTCGGGGGCAAGTGCGAGCAGGGCCAGCATCAGCAGGTAGACCGCGAGCAGCACCCAATAGACCAGGAAGCGCGGCCAGGGTGCGTACTGCACGAGGGCCCCCGCGAGCACCGCGCCGATGGCGATGCCGGTGGTGGGGCTGGAACCGGTGACGATCGAGCCGGTGGAACTGCTCGGCTGCAGGTCGACGATCATCGCGGTCACGGTGGCGGTGATGAAGCCGGTGGCCAGCCCCTGCACAATGCGCGCGGCCATCAGGTCTCCGGGGCCGCCCGCGAAGATGAAGATCAGCATGCTCCCGCACAACAGCAGCAGTCCGATCGCGATCACCGGGCGCCGACCGATGTGATCGGAGATCGAGCCGGCGGTCAGCAATGCTGCGAGCAGTGCGAAGACGTAGACGGCGAAGATCAGCGTGAGCGTGAACGACGAGAAACCCCAACGGGATTGGTACACCGGGTACAACGGCGACGGCGCAGCCGCAGCAGCCATCAGACTGATGAAGATCGTTGCGGCGAGCACGAATCCGGCGCGAGGTGACAGGCGCATGATGCTCCTACGGGGGAAGAGGCGGTGAGCGTTAATGCAAAAGTAGATGCGTTAACGACAGTAGCACCCCAGGTCGCCTAAAAGCCACATCAGTTGCAATAATGGGTTGTATGACGAGTCACACCACCGAACGACCGCGCCGCGTCGGAGGCAGGAGCGCGCGTGTGACGAATGCCGTCTACACCGCCGTGGGTCATCTGATGGCGCATGAGCGTCCCGACCGCATCACGATCCCGATGGTGGCCGAGCGCGCCGGCGTCAATCCGACCAGCATCTACCGGCGTTGGGGCGACGTCGACGCACTGCTGAAAGAGGTTGCGGTCGCGGTCATGGCCCACGAGAACGACGTGCTGCCGGACGTGGGCACGTTCACCGGTGACCTGACGGAGTGGGCCGAGCTGATCGCCGACGACATTGCTCGACCGGAGCGCAGCCGGTATCTGCGCGCCCTGGCCTCGGCGCGTGACGAGTTGGTCGAGGTGTGTCCGTGCTGGAACGTCCGTGGCGCACAGGCGGCTCGGTTGATCGAGCGTGCGCACGAGCGTGGCGAAGCGGTGCCGACGGTGGATCAGGTGCTCGACCACATCATCGGGCCGCTGTATCACCACGCGGTCTTCGCGCTGCCGGTGACGAGAAGTTACGCACGACGGCTCGCTGCTGATGTGCTGCTGATGGCGCAGCCGGCTTCCTGAGCTTCCGACGGCGGCGTCAGGGCGTCAGGCGGTCAGGTGTGCGTGACAGTCGGTGACGCGCTGTCGCCACCAGGCAGTGCGCTCGGGGTTCGCGCGATACTCGTGCAGCAGTTCGGTGCTGGGCTCCGGCCGGCGGACTTCGATCGAACCCGACTGCGGCACAAGGGAATCGCCGACCACGTCGCCCGCCATCAACTCCAGCGTTGCGAGCCCGCATGCGTGCGGCAGGTCGGGCAGCGCAGCGGCCAGCGCGAGGCCGGCGGCGATCCCGACCGAGGAGTCGACGGCGCTCGAGACGACGGTGGGTAGCCCGGCATCGGCGGCGATCGACAGCGCCGAGGCGACTCCGCCGAGGGGCGCAACCTTGACCACGGCGATGTCGGCGGCGCCCATACGGGCGACGCGCAGCGGGTCTGTCGCCTTGCGGATCGACTCGTCCGCCGCGATCGGCACGTCGATGCCGTTGCGCGCCAATGCCTTTCGCAGGTCGACGAGTTCTTCGACGGAAGCGCACGGCTGCTCGGCATACTCGAGGTCGTATGCCGACAGCCTGGTGATCGCGGCGGCCGCGTCGTCGACCGACCAGCCGCCGTTGGCATCGATGCGCACCTTCGCGGCCGCGCCCATCGTTTCGCGCACGGCCGCCACCCGGTCGAGGTCGTCGGCGAGCGACTGGCCCGCCTCGGCGACCTTCACCTTCGCGGTGCCGCAGCCGTCATACCGGGCGAGCACGGCGGGCACGTCGGCGGCAGCGACCGCGGGGACGGTGGCATTGACGGGGACCGTATGCCGCACCGCCGACGGCCACGACTGCCACGCCGCATCGATAGCGGCTGCGAGCCAGCGGGACGCCTCCGGGGCTGCATACTCCAGAAAGGGCGAGAACTCGCCCCACCCGGAAGGCCCTGAGAACACAGCGATTTCGCGGTGCATCACACCACGGAAGCGCACCTGCATCGGAATGCTGACGACGTGCATCGAGTCCAGCAGATCCGCGAGTGGGGGCACTTTCGTCATGGCTCCGACGCTAGCCGCGAGAGGCTACGTCATACAGTCGGGGTCGTGAGCGAGACGAGTGGCAATCCCTTCGACGCGAGCGCCTGGGAGCAGGTGCCCGGCTTCGACCTGACCGACATCACCTATCACCGGTGCGTGCGACCTGGCCCGGAGCGCGGCACGGTGCGCATCGCGTTCGACCGGCCCGAGGTGCTCAATGCCA
>NZ_VIVQ01000006.1 GCF_007829035.1 Rudaeicoccus suwonensis | reverse complement strand
ACCTCACTAAATCGTGAAGTGCAGCGGACAGACTCTTCACCGTGGACTACTCCGCCGCTGCACCGCCGGACGTCCTGACCACCGCGCCGATCCCGTGGCCGGCAGTGACGAAGGCCAGCTACGACATACAACTCAGACGCTTACCACTGCAGCAATTGCACTGAAAGAAAGGGCAGGTGATGCCTATGACGGCCACCCCCACCATGCTCGGAAATCCGGGAGCTCGCGGAATGCGCGGCGGTCCACCGCCCGGCGCCCGCGGCCCCAAGAAGAAGGACCCTGCAGATCTCGAACAGTTGCGCGAACACCCGGTGACCTTCCGCCGGATCGCTGGGCTGTTCCGCCCGCACCGCCGTCCCCTCGCGATCGTCATCGCGATTATCGTGGTGAGTTCGGCGGTCGGCCTCATCACACCGTTCCTGACGCGCGACCTGATCAACATCGCAATCCCGGAGCGCAATGTGGCGCTCCTGCTCGAACTCGTCGGCGGCATGCTGGCGGTCACGGTCGTCACGCAGTCGCTCGGTGTGGTGCAGACCTGGCTGTCGACCGGCATCGGCCAGCGGGTCATGCACGGCCTGCGCACCGATCTGTTCGCCCACCTGCAACGTATGCCGCTGGCGTTCTTCACGCGCACCCGCGGCGGTGAGCTGCAGAGCCGGCTGACCAATGACGTCAACGCGATGCAGACCGTCGTCACCGACTCGGCCACCTCGATCGCCACCAATGTGACAACCGCGGTCGGCACCGCGATCGCCATGGCCGTGCTGTCCTGGCGGTTGTCGCTGCTCAGCCTGATCATCCTGCCGCCGGCGATCATCCTGACCCGCCGCGTGGCCCGGCTGCGCCGCACGATCCAGGCCCGCGCCCAGCGTGCGCTCGCGGACATGCAGACCCAGATCGAGGAGTCGCTGTCGATCTCCGGTGTCGTGCTCGCCAAGACTGTGAACTCGGGCCCGGCGTTGGCCACGCGCTTCCACGAATCCTCCACTGAACTCACCGAACTCGAGGTGCAGTCGCAACTGGCCGGCCGTTGGCGGATGGGCGCGATGGCGATCGTCTTCGCCGCGATTCCCGCCCTGATCTACTTGGCCGCCGGACTGCCCGCCACCAGCGGCGGTATGTCGATCGGCACTCTCGTCGCCTTCACCACCTTGCAGGCGGCGCTCTTCCGGCCGGTGCTCGGCGTGCTCAACATCGGCGCCGAGATCGTGAGCTCGATGGCATTGTTCAGCAGGGTCTTCGAATACCTCGACATGCCCGTTGACATCGACGATCCGACCGACCCGGTCGTTGTCGACCCGGCGACTGCTCGCGGTGAGGTGCGTCTCAACGGCGTCAGCTTCAACTACCCCGGCAGCGACCGTGCCGCGCTCAGCGACATACAACTCGAGCTGCCCGCCGGCTGGCAGGTGGCTCTGGTCGGGGCGACCGGCTCCGGCAAGTCGACCCTCGCCAGCCTGGTCTCGCGCCTCAACGACCCGACCGAAGGATCGGTGCGTATCGACGGGGTCGACCTGCGCGACATGACGCTCGCGAATGTCGGCTCCCTCGTCGGCGTCGTCTCGCAGGAGACCTACCTTTTGCACACGACGATCCGCGAAAACCTCCGCTACGCCCGGCCCGACGCGACAGACGAGCAGATCGAGGCGGCGGCTCGCGCCGCCCAGGTGCACGACCTCATCGTCGGGTTGCCCGACGGGTACGACACTCTCGTCGGCGCTCGCGGCTACCGGTTCTCCGGTGGCGAGAAGCAGCGAATCGCGTTGGCGCGCACCATTCTTCGCGATCCGGCGGTGCTGGTGCTCGACGAGGCCACCAGCGCCCTGGACAACACGACCGAACGGGCCGTGCAGCTCGCGCTCGACGAGGTGAGTCGCGGCCGCACCACGCTGACGATTGCGCACCGCCTGTCGACAGTGCGCAACGCAGACCTGATCGTCGTGCTCGACCGCGGCCGCATCGTCGAGCGCGGCACGCATGAGCAACTGCTCGAGCGCGACGGACGGTATGCCGAACTCGTCCACGCCCAGGAGCGCGTCAGCGCATAGCGTTCGGAGCCCAGCCACCTGATCGCGCACGTCAGCACGTTCGATCGTCATGTCGCTCCCTCTGCGCTGCCCCGCATGGTGGGGCAGCGCACAGCGTCGCCGTTCCGACTCGCGCGGGGCGCGCCACGCCTCCCAGCATCGTGATTCCGAGACATTGCGGACCACCGGAAAGCGCTGGCGGAGCGGCGCTGCGCATTACAGTTGCCGCGACATACCCACACGCAGAGTCTTCGCTGACGAACCTCATGCGCCAGGGGTCATTGATGCCGCACACGAGGCGGCCAGGAGGCAGGGGGATCACGATGCCGGCACGACGCGGACTCGCACTCACAATCATTGGGGCAGTGCTTGCGGTGATCATCGCGCCGTCGATCTTCGGCGTCACGATCATTTTCGGCGTCAAGAGCACCGTCGACACCTTCAACAAGGCGCCTGTGGTTGCTGCCGGATCGACCTTCGATGCGACCACGACCGGCACCTATGTGCTGATGGTCCAGTCGGACGCCAACGGTGACGTCACGAATGGCCGGAACGGGTGCATGGTGACCGGACCGGACGGATCGCAGATTCCCGTCACCGATTTCTCGAATTCGGCGACGTCGTCGCAGAACGGCGAGACTTACACCGCCACCCAAGAATTCGACGCGACCGCGGCGGGCAACTACACGATCGACTGCGGTTCGCCGACGAAGGTGCTGAGCAAGTCGGCGGTGGACGGGCTGATCAAGAGCGTGGTGCTGCGGATCTTCCTCGCCTTCGGCGGGTCGGCCGTTGTCGGCATCCTGGGCATCGTGCTGCTGATCGTCGGCATCGTGAAGCTTGTGCGCTCCGGCCGCGAGCGTCGCAACGCACAGTTCTACGGGCAGGGTGGCCCCGGCGGCCCGTACTCCGGTCCGTATGGCGGTGGCCCCTACAACGGCGGCCCCGGATCGTATGGCGGACCGACCCCGCCGCAGGGCGGCTATGGAGGATGACGGCCGACTCTCGTGACGCCGCGGCCGACCTGGGCGATGCCGACCCTCACAAGTCCCAGGTCGTCGGTTTCGACCTCGACATGACGCTGGTGGATTCCAGTCGCGGCATCATCGACTGCATGCAGCGGGCGTTGTCCGCACGTGGCGTCCACGCGAGCGAGGACCAGTTGTGGCCGCTCATGGGGGCGCCGCTGCTGGACAACCTGGCGTTCTTCCTGCCGGCCGATCAGGTCGAAGCCGCCGCGGCGGACTACCGCGCGGCATACCTGATCCATGCCGTCGAGGTGACGACCGCGATGCCGGGAGCGGCCGAACTCGTCCACGGCATACAGGATTTCGGCGGTGTCGTGATGGTCGTCAGCGCCAAGAATCCGGTCGCTGTGCAGGCGGTGCTGGATCACGTCGACATCCACCCTGACGTGGTCGTCGGTGACTTGTTCGCGCACGACAAGGCTGGTCCGCTGCGCCGGCACGAGGCCGACGTCTATGTGGGCGACCACGTCGGCGACATGTATGCCGCTGCGGCTGCGGGCGCCTTCGCGATCGGCGTCACCACCGGCCCGCACGACGAGCAGACGCTGCGAACCGCAGGTGCAGACCTGGTGATCCCGGCGCTGAGCGACCTGCTGGAACGGTTGCCTGATCTGCGCACGGCGCCGCCGTCCAGCGTGCGGTAACTGATTCGAATTGGTCGGCCCGACGCGTTAACCTTTCGAGGTTGCACACACCATCCGCGCGACGAGTCACGCAGCAGCGCCGTCGGCAGTCGGCGCCCCGGTGGTGGTGCCCCACAGTTGTTCTTCATCCCAGCGAGCGAGTAGGTGGCGCGTGCCTTCCGGCAAGGTCAAGTTCTTCGATTCCGACAAGGGTTTCGGTTTCGTCTCCGGCGACGACGGCCAGGATGTCTTCCTGCCCTCCAGTGCCCTCCCGTCCGGCACGACCGCGGTCAAGAGCGGCACACGTGTCGAATACTCCGTGGCCGAAGGCCGTCGTGGCGCTCAGGCGCTCAGCGTGACGCTGCTGGATGCCGCGCCGTCGCTCGCGGCTCGTCACCGCAAGCCCGCCGACGACATGGCGGTCATCGTCGAAGACGTGATCAAGCTGCTCGACGACCTTGGCAACGGCCTGCGACGCGGCCGCTATCCCGACAAGGGGCACGCGAACAAGGTGGTGGCGGTGCTGCGCGCTGTCGCCGACGATCTCGAGGTGTGAGCGCAATGGCGAAGGCGGACAAGCCCAAGGTCGAGCGGTTCAAGGCCGACAAGGTGCTGCTCGGTGCAGTCGACGTGGCCCGCGAGGCGGCGATCGGCATCGCCGAGCCCGGCGCGGTCGGCGCCCACGTCGGCGCGGTCATGCTGGGCGAGCGCCTCGCCATGCACTACTTCGAATGCACCAGCCGGGGTTACGTCGGTTGGCACTGGGCGATCTCGGTGGCGCGGGCCCCGCGTGGCAAGGTCGCCACGGTCTGCGAGACCAACCTGCTGCCGACCGACGCTGCAGTGCTCGCACCGGAGTGGCTGCCGTATGCCGAGCGTCTCGCCCCGGGCGACATCGGTGCCGGTGACGAGCGGCCGTACATCGCGGACGACCCCAACCTCGAGCCCGGCTTCGAAGCCACCGGCGACGAGGACGTCGACCAGATGGCCTTCTTCGAGCTCGGCCTCGGCCGGTCGCGCGTGCTGTCGGCGGAGGGCCGCGCCGCAGCGGCTCAGCGGTGGTATGACGGCGCGAATGGTCCGCGGGGCGAGATTGCCGAACAGGCCAGCGACCACTGCGCGTCGTGCGGCTACCTCGTGCCGATGCCCGGCGCGCTGCGACAGGTCTTCGGTGTGTGCGCCAACGAGTGGTCGGCATCCGACGGCAGTGTCGTGTCGCTGGACCACGGCTGCGGTTCGCACAGCGAGACCGACCTTGTGCTGCCCTCGGTGGAGCCCACCGACAGCCCGCGCCTCGACGAATTCGCGGTCGACGTCAGCAGCTGACGTCCGAGGCCGCATTGACCTGGCAGTAGGGGTCGTTATCCGAATCGGATAACGACCCCTACTGCCAGGTCAACCTATTGCGGCGGTCGCGTGCACGCACCACGGGCGGTCGCGCGGACGGCCGGCTGCGGCATACAGCACGGTCGGCGACGTGGATGAGCTACGAGGGTTTGCCGACCACGGTCGGGGTCTCGCGCCACTTGCGCTCGAACGGCAGCCGCCAGGCGTGCGGTGCGATCAGCTGGTGGATCTGGTTCGGGCCCCACGACGCGGGGGAGTACGGCCGCACCGGCGGCGGGTTGTCCAGCAGCGGCTGGCTGATCTCCCAGAGGCGCTCGATGCCCTCCGCCGTCGTGAACAACGTGTGGTCGCCGCGGACGGCGTCATAGATCAGGCGCTCGTAGGCCTCGAGCACCGAGCCCGCCCAGTCGGTGTCCTGCAGCGCGAACTGCATCGACAACTTCTCGGCGCGGAATCCCGGGCCCGGCCGCTTGCCGTAGAACGACAGCGACATCCGTCCCGCCTCGGCAAGGTCGAACGTGAGGTGGTCCGGGCCGTGCTGGCCGACGCCGGAGCCCTGGGGGAACATCGACTTGGGCGGTTCCTTGAACGCGATCGAGATGATGCGCTGGCCCTCGGCCAGCTTCTTGCCGGTCCGCAGATAGAACGGCACACCGGCCCAACGCCAGTTGTCGATGCGGCATTTGAGCGCGATGAAGGTCTCGGTCTCCGATTCGTCGCCGACGCCGGGCTCGTCGCGATAGCCCTGGTACTGCCCGCGCACGACGTCGCTCGGCTCGATGATCTGCATCGACCGGAAGACCTTGTTCTTCTCCTCGGTGATCGCTGCGGGCTCAAGAGACGTCGGTGGCTCCATCGCGGTGAACGCCAGGACCTGGAACAGATGCGTGACCACCATGTCGCGGTAAGCCCCGGTGCCCTCGTAGAAACCGGCGCGCCCCTCGAGGCCCAGTGATTCGGGCACGTCGATCTGCACGTGCTCGATGAAGTTGCGATGCCAGATCGGCTCGAACAGGCCGTTGGCGAAGCGGAACGCCAGGATGTTCAGCGCCGCCTCCTTGCCGAGGAAGTGGTCGATGCGGAAGATCTGCTCCTCGTCGAAGACCTTGTGCAACTCGGCATTGAGGCGCACCGCGGACCGCAGGTCGGTGCCGAACGGCTTCTCCATGATCACCCGGCTGCCCGTCACGAGATCGGCGGCTTCGAGGGTGGCGATGACGTCGAGGGCCGCTTTGGGCGGAACGCTGAGATAGTGCAGCCGTTGACTGGGTGTCTCGAGGCTGGACTCTGCTTCTGCGACAACGTTTTCAGCGCCGCGGGACCGGCGGACCCGGGTGCGTAGTGCAGCCGGCCGGCGAAGTTCTCCCACACCCGCGGTGGCACGTCGTGGGTGGAGAACTCGTCGATCGCCTTGCGGGTGAAATCGACGAACTCCGCGGTGGTCATCTCCTCCAGCGAGGTGCCGACGATCCGCAGGTCACCCAGCAGGCGGGTGTCGAACAGGTGGAACAGTCCCGGCAGCAGCTTGCGACGGGCCAGGTCGCCTGCCGCTCCGAAGAGCACGATGGTCGTGGAGGTCGCCTTGTCCATGCCCCAACCTTGGCGTGCCCGACCGCATTTGGGAAGCAGGGTCCAGCCGAGGTATGCCGCAGCCGGTGGGCCGAGTCCTCAGGCGGCGGAACGCAATCGGATGTCGGCGCAGGCTTCGCACGTCTCGGGCGGTATGACGCCCAGGCGCATCAGTTGCGCGAACGCGAAGCAGCCGGCGCAGAAGCCGACGACGGATTCGAGCAGCGCGAAGACCGTCAGAATCGCGATCAGCACGAAGGCCAGGGTTGTCCAGCCGAACGCAAGTGCAGCGATGGCCGCGACGGTGGAGAAAACCGCACCGATGGTCTGCGCGAACCGCTTCGGTGGACCTGGGACGAGCTTCGGCGCACCCAACCGTGGGCCGACCACTCGCATGGCCAGCGCGCCGAGCGGGCTCAGTTTGGGACCGGTCAGAGCGCGGGCGATGAATCCGTACGCCAGCGGAACGAGCAGCCACCACCATCCGGTTGCGAGGGTCAGGATCGCGGTCGCGGCAACGACAGCCGCGACCGTGCGGGCGGCCTTCTCGTTGACCGGATTGGGGAAGCTGATGAGATCGCGCACCCACCAAGTATAAGTGAATGTTGTGATGGCCAGAATCTAATGTATTGGATGGTGGTCACCGTCGACGGCGGCCGGACACGCCCATCGATCAGGCGGCGCTCGCGTTGCCCCGGCCGCGACGGACGTAGGCGTATCCCATGAGTCCGAGCACGAGTCCGGCAACGCAGCACCAGGGCCACCAGTGGTGATCGCCACGGTGCAGGCTCGGGACGGCCAGCACAACCACGAGCGCCACCACCCAGATCACGATGCCGATCTGCTGGACGCGCAGCACGTCGACGTGCACGGGCGAGGGCATCGTGCCGGACTGCTCTGCGGGCTCGACATGCTCAGCGTTGCTCACATCGCAAGGGTAGAGCCAGGGATCGCAGACTGCCGAGCGAGCAGTCTGCGAAGGGGGCCTCGGCCCGGGGGATCACCCGGACACTCCATCCCGACCGGTCCGACTCCAGCAGTTGCACTCAGACGGCTGTTCTGAGGGTGGCTGTGCGGTGCCCCGTTATGTGCGGCAGTGCAGAGCGAGCGCGGGGTGGCCGCCGAGAGCGGCCGCCGAAACAGTGGGCGGGCTCGGCTCCGGCTCAGCGCTGGCTCAGGTCGTCGGCATCGACGATGCGGTAGGCGTAGCCCTGCTCGGCCAGGAAGCGTTGCCGGTGCGCGGCGAACTCGGCGTCGACGGTGTCGCGGGTGACCACGGTGTAGAAGTGCGCCGTTCGACCGTCGCCCTTGGGTCGCAGCACTCGGCCCAGCCGTTGTGCCTCCTCCTGCCGCGAGCCAAAGGTGCCCGACACCTGGATCGCGACACTCGCCTCGGGCAGGTCGATCGAGAAGTTCGCCACCTTGCTCACGACCAGCGTGCTGATCTCGCCGTCACGGAATTGCTGGAAAAGCTTCTGCCGTATGGCGACTCGCGTCTCGCCGGTGATCAGATCCGCATTCAGCCGATCGGCCAGCCCCTCGAGCTGGTCGAGGTACTGTCCGATCACGAGGGTGGGTTCACCGGTGTGCCGCGCGACCAGTTGTTCGACGACGCCGTCCTTGACTGCGGCGCACGAGGCGAAGCGGTAGCGGTCCTCGGCCTCGGCGGTGGCATACGCCATACGGTCGGTGTCGCTGAGGGTGACACGCACCTCGACGCAGTCGGCAGGCGCGATGTAGCCCTGCGATTCGATGTCCTTCCAGGGCGCGTCGAAACGCTTGGGGCCGATCAGCGAGAAGACGTCCGACTCGCGGCCGTCCTCGCGGACCAGCGTCGCAGTCAGGCCCAGCCGGCGGCGTGCCTGCAGGTCCGCGGTCATCCGGAAGATCGGCGCCGGCAACAGGTGCACTTCGTCATACAGCACGAGTCCCCAGTCGCGTGCGTCGAGCAGTTCGAGGTGCGGGAAGACGCCTTTGCGCTTGTGCGTGAGCACCTGGTAGGTCGCGATGGTGACCGGCCGGATCTCCTTGCGGGCGCCGCTGTATTCGCCGATCTCGTCCTCGGTCAGGGTGGTGCGGGCGAGCAACTCGTCGCGCCACTGCCGTGCCGACACGGTGTTGGTGACCAGGATCAGCGTCGTGGCCTTCGCCTGTGCCATCGCCGCGGCGCCGACGAGCGTCTTACCGGCGCCGCAAGGCAGCACCACGACTCCCGAACCGCCGTGCCAGAAACCGTCGACCGCCTGCTGCTGGTACGGGCGCAGCGACCAGCCGTCTTCGCGTAGGTCGATGGGGTGCGCCTCGCCGTCGACATAACCGGCGTCGTCCTCGGCCGGCCAGCCGATCTTGATCAGCTGCTGCTTGATGGCGCCCCGCTCGGACGGATGCACCAGCACCGACTGTTCGTCAACACGGTCGCCGATCATCGGTGCGATCTTCTTGTGCCGCAACACCTCGGTAAGCACGGCCTGGTCGGTCGAGGCCAGAATCAGCCGGCCGTCGTCGTCCTTGGTCAGGCTCAGCCGGCCGTAGCGGTCCATCGTCTCGGCCACGTCGATCAGCAGCGCGTTCGGCACCGGGTAGCGGCTGTAGCGGATCAGCGCATCGACGACCTGCTCGGCGTCATGCCCCGCTGCGCGCGCGTTCCACAGGCCGAGCGGGGTCACCCGGTAGGTGTGAATGTGTTCGGGGGCGCGTTCGAGTTCAGCGAACGGCGCGATCGCCCGGCGGGCCTCACCGGCCAGGGGGTGGTCGACCTCCAGCAGCACGGTCTTGTCGCTCTGGACGATCAGCGGTCCGTCGGTCACGTGGTTCCCTCTCGCATCGGCACCAGCAGGGTAACGACGCACACTGCCGAAACCTTCCTGAAGCGCACGTATGCCGGATGGCGGTCGCGGGGGAGCGGCCGTCCGAAAGTGACCGGTTGTGGTGGTCCGCAGCCGGCTCCTTCACCGGCGCGACCGGTGCGGCGCGATGTGGCCTGCGTCATACCGCCACGCCGGGCGGTGCGACGATGGCGGTATGCAGTTGCCACAGCGTGCGTCGATGGACTCGCTACCCCCGCGCATCACGATCTACGAGGTCGGCCCGCGCGACGGACTCCAGAACGAGAAGTCGGTGGTGCCGACCGAGGTCAAGGCGGAGTTCATCCGGCGGCTGGCCGCGGCCGGGCTCGACACGATCGAGACGACCTCCTTCGTGCCGCCGTCCTGGATCCCGCAACTCGCCGATGCGTCCGCTCTGTTGGCCGAACTCGGCGACGAGGGCCGCGGGCCGAAGCGACCGGTGCTGGTGCCCAACGAGCGCGGTCTCGACAACGCTCTCGCCGCAGGCGTCGGCGCGGTGGCGATCTTCGGCTCGGCGACCGAGACCTTCGCCCGCAAGAACCTCAACCGTTCGGTCGAGGAGTCGGTCCGGATGTTCGCGCCGGTCGTCGCGCGTGCCCGGGAGGCCGGCCTGTGGGTGCGCGCCTATCTGTCGATGTGCTTCGGCGACCCGTGGGAGGGCCCGGTGCCGATCGAGCAGGTCGTCGACGTCGCGGCCAGGTTGATGGACCTCGGCTGCGACCAGCTCAGCATCGGCGACACGATCGGTGTCGGCACGCCTGGGCACGTCATACAGCTGCTGGATGCGTTGGCAGCACAGGGAATCGGGCCGGAGCGCACCGGCGTGCACTTCCACGACACCTACGGTCAGGCGCTGGCGAACACGCTCACTGCCGTCGGGCAGGGTGTGACCGTCGTCGACGCTGCCACCGGCGGTCTGGGCGGATGCCCTTACGCCAAGTCGGCCACGGGCAATCTCGCCACCGAGGACCTGGTGTGGATGTGCCGTGGTCTCGGCATCGAGACCGGCGTCGATCTCGATGAGTTGGTGCAGACCTCGACCTGGATGGCGCAACAGCTGCACCGTCCCTCGCCCTCACGAGTCGTGCGTGCTCTGGGCGGCGCGAGCGACTGACCGATCGACGGACAGCACAACCCCGCGCGGCGCAGCGTCGTCACGCGAACGTCAGCAACGACAAGGAGCAACCATGAAGTCCGGTGTCACCCTCGAAAATTTCGACCGGTCCGTGCGACCGCAGGACGACCTGTTCGGTTTCGTCAACGGGACCTGGGTCAAGAACACCGAGATGCCTTCGGACAGAGGACGTTTCGGTTCCTTCGACAAGCTGCGTGAGTCCGCCGAGGCGGCGGTGCACGAGCTGATCGAGCAGGCTGCGGCGACCTCCGCGCCGGAGGGTTCCCCGAAGCGCCAGGTGGGCGATCTGTTCGCTTCGTTCATGGATACCGAGCGCATCGAGCAGCTGGGTGCCGGCGCGCTCGCGGACGACCTGGCGCTGATCGACGGCATCGCGTCAGCGCCCGATCTGCTGCGGGTGTCCGGTCAGCTCACCAGGCGCGGCGTCGACGGCTTCGTCGACTTCTATTCGGTTGCAGACGCCAAGGATTCGGCTCACAACATCCTCTACGTCATGCAGGCCGGCATCGGCCTGCCGGACGAGTCGTACTACCGCGAGGACGACCACGCCGAGCTGCGCGCGAAGTATGTCGAGCACATGACCCGCCTGCTCGGCCTCGCCGGCGTCGACGGTGGTCAGGCGGAGACCGTCATGGCGCTGGAGACCCGGCTGGCTGCCGCGCACTGGGACAGGGTCGCCTGCCGCGACGCGGTCAAGACCTACAACAAGCTCTCACGTGCGCAGTTGGAAGAACTCTCGCCCGGTGTCGACTGGGATGCCTGGCTGGACGGCGTCGGTGGAGAGGCTCGGATCCTTGAGCCGGCAAACATTGAACAGCCTTCGTATCTCACAGGATTCGCTGAGGCATTGCGCGATGAACCGATCTCGGCGTGGAAATCGTGGCTGACCTGGCGACTGGTCTCGGAGCGTGCACAGTTCCTGCATGAGGCGATGGTGGACGAGCGTTTCGACTTCGCCGGCCGGACGCTGTCCGGCATACCGGAGAACAAGGAGCGGTGGAAGCGTGGCGTCGGCCTCGTCGAGCGGCTCATCGGCGACGCGGCCGGTCAGCTGTATGTCGAGCAGCACTTCCCGCCGCACGCCAAGGCTCGGATGGAGCAGCTGGTCGCCAACCTGGTCGAGGCCTACCGGCGCGACTTCGAGACACTGGAGTGGATGGGCGAGGAGACCCGTGCGAAGGCGCTGGAGAAGCTGGCCGCGTTCACACCGAAGATCGGCTACCCGAAGCAGTGGAAGGACTACTCCTCCATCGCGATTCGCGCCGATGACCTGATCGGCAACATCGCCGCCGCGACCGCCTGGGAGGTCGACCGCATGCTGTCGCGCGTGGGCGACCCGATCGATGTCGACGAGTGGTTCATGACCCCGCAGACGGTGAACGCCTACTACATGCCGGTGATGAACGAGATCGTGTTTCCGGCAGCGATCCTGCAGCCGCCGTTCTTCGACGTGGACGCCGAGGACGCCGTCAACTACGGCGGCATCGGCGGCGTGATCGGACACGAGATCGGCCACGGTTTCGACGACCAGGGCTCGCGCTACGACGGCGACGGCAACCTGACCGACTGGTGGACCGAACAGGACCGCACTGCCTTCGATGCGTTGGCGCAGAAGCTGATTGCGCAGTTCGATCAGCTCGAGCCGCGCGATGCGCCGGGCAACAAGGTCAACGGTGCCCTGACCATCGGTGAGAACATCGGCGATCTAGGCGGGCTGACCATCGGCTACAAGGCCTTCCAGATCGCGCAGGAGCAGACGCCGTCGCCGGAGCTCGACGGCTTCACCGGCAACCAGCGGTTCTTCATCGGCTGGGCGCAGGTCTGGTGCGGCAAGGCGCGCGAGGCTGAGGCAAAGCGGCTGCTGACCATCGACCCGCACTCGCCGACCGACGCCCGCGCCAATGTCGCGCGCAACCTGCGCGAGTTCGCCGAGGCCTTCGAGGTGAGCGAAAACGACGGGATGTATCTCGCGGAGACCGACCAGGTGCGCATCTTCTGATGCCGCGACCGCCCGCCTGAGGTCGCATCCTCAGGCGGGCACCACTCCCGAGATCCGGTGGATCACGAACGTGCGGGTCTGCTGGCTGTCGCCGATCGACCCGATCGCGCGGCCTCCCTCGACCCGGTTGGGCCGGAACAACGCTCGTCGTGGTTCACCGTCGGAGTCGACATATCCGATCCACACGGGTAGTCCTTCGCCGACCGCGTCCTGCAACAGATTCATCGTCTCGGTCGGGTCGGTTTCGGGGATGCGGGGGCCCTCGCGCTCGGATGCCGTTGCGGCAGCTCGTGATTCGTTGACGCGCAGGCGGGCGACCAGAGCCGCCGCGACGCCTTCGTCGACGCGAGCGAGCTGTATGCCGGGGCTCGGTCGCAGGTTGGGCGCTCGTGGATGCTCACGGCCCGCGTGCACGATGTGACCGTCCGGCCCCTCGACGACAGGTGAGTAACCGTGCTGGCGGATCATCTCCAGCACCGTGCCGGGATGCGCCGGTGACACGACGACGGTGGGCGCGATCTTGTGCAGTTGCAACGGCGAAAGGCTGCGGTCGGCGACAAGGGCATCCAGCGCACCGGTGTCGTCGTTCCGCAGGTAACACCCGGCGGCGCCGATGCGTGTCTGGCCGTGCCGGCGCGCGACATCCGCGATGAGGTATTCCAGCGGTTGCGGCAGCGGGGTGCGGCTCGCGCGCGACAGCGATTCGAGGAGTTGGGCTGCAGGCAGTCCGGTGTCGAGCACCTGCCGGATGCTGGTCTCGGTGAAGCGGTACACCGTTGCCCCGCCTCGGGATTCGACAACCGCGGCCAACTGCATGAGGCGGCGCAGGTCCTCGGTCAGCGGACCGGGAGCGACGGCGGTCAGATCAGCCTGCACCAGCACGTGATCAATCGGCTCCGGCAAGGTGGCCGCCATTGCCGCGGCAGCGTCGGAACCGTCGGCGATCGCCCTGCCCGGTGCTGACAAGGTGCCGCGTCCGGTGATGCCGAGCCAGGCAGCCTCCCGCAGCACCTCCGCCGCGTGCGTCGGCACTCCTTCCTGTAGGCGCATCGGGCGACGCCAGCGCAGCGCGGAATCGACGTATTCGATGTCGGCAGAGGCGAATTCGGGCGCGTCATACAGGACGCTGAGGATGTCGTGGCGGCGTTGCCGCATGAAGGGCCAGGCGACGTCGTCGCTGAGCACGTTGATGACTCCGCGTTCGCCGGGTGCACCCGCGCGGGATGGCGCACGCGTTGTGTCCCGCCACGCGACTGCCAGCGTCTGCCAGCGTTCGGCGGGGTCGGCGGCCGCCCATTCGTCGTAGGCGCGTGTCGGCAACCACGTGGCTTCGAAGTCGTCGCTCGGGCCGACCAGGCCTGCGGCATACGCGATCTCGAGCACGAAGGCCGCCAGTTCGAGGTCTGCGTCAAGGGCGGTTGCGACCGCTCGGTGGTCGCGCACGCTGAGTCCGCCGGATCGCAGCAGGCGTGGGCTGTTGTGCTCCCACAGGTGCGCCAGTTCTTCGACGCGCCACAGGAGTTCGAGCACCTCGGCGGCCGCGGCGGAGTTGACGTCGTCCGCCGACCAACGCGCTGCCGGCGCCGTCGGCGCCGTGAGCCCGTCCTGATAGAGCCGGCCGCCACGCAGCACGAGCCCGACCTCGCGGGGAACGATGAATCCGCCGTCGATAGCAACTGCCAGTCCGGCGGCGATGATCTCGTCGCCGACGGCACGGGTGGCGGCACCGTCGAGGGTGGCCCGTGGATAGACCCACAGCAGTCGGTCCACGGCTGTGCGGGCCGGTTGCGAGAGCCGGCCGTAGGCATCTGCGGCGTCGGCGGAGCGGTCGGGTGCCCCGAGCGACGCGGCTGTCGGGCCGAGCCGTGCCGGTTGGGCCAGCAGATCGGAGATGCCGCGCGAGGGGCGAAGGCCATCGGGACTGCGCCACAACAGGGCGGCGGCCCACAGTGACGTCAGTAGTGGCTTCACTGCGCGAGCCGATGCGCCGAGCGCGGCTGCAGCGCCGTCGGCGCCGACGACGACCACCGCCTCAAGAACGCGCAATTCGTCAGCGCGCAGCGACTCCAGGGCACGACGGGTGCTCGAGACGGTCGCGGCGCGGCTCGCCAGGGCGCCCAGGTCTGCGGGAGCGGGGCGCACGAGATCGGGCCGGGCGCGTAGGAGGTCCGCCAACTGCGCGTCGCTGCGCGCACGGATGTCGTCAGCGAGACTGCGAGCATGGGCCACCGGCCAAGGGTAGTCCGCGCAGGCTCTGCACTGCCCCAGGATGTGGGGCACCGCAGAGCTCGTCGGGACCTGCGTGCTCTGCGGTGTGGTCCGGCGGATCCCGGATTCGGGGTCGGCCCGCAGAGCACTTCACTAGGGTGGACGTGTCGCCGGTCACCAAGGAGATTCGATGTCCACAACCAACCTGCCGTCATACGCCAGTGGAGTGTCCGAGAAGCCGCTGCTCGGGGACACCATCGCCGGAAATCTCCGCCGCACCGCTGAGTTGTATGCCGATCGTGACGCCCTCGTGGATGTGCCCAGTGGTCGCCGATGGACCTATCGAGAGTTCGACGCCGCGGTCGACGAGGTCGCGCGCGGGCTGCTCGCCGGCGGTGTCGGCAAGGGCGACCGCATCGGCATCTGGTCGCCGAACTGTCCGGAGTGGACGATCCTGCAATATGCCACCGCACGCGTCGGAGCGGTCTTGGTGTGCGTGAATCCGGCATACCGCTCGCACGAGCTGGAATTCGTGGTCAAGCAGTCCGGTATGCGCATGCTGGTGAGCGCGACCACGCACAAGACCTCGGACTACCGGTCGATGGTCGAGGCCGTCCGGCCCGCCTGTCGCGATCTCACCGATGTGGTCTACATCAACGACGCCAGCTGGGACGAGCTCGTGCACGGCGGGCGCTCGGTCGCGGCGGAACAGCTCGCGCAACGTGAAGCCCAGTTGTCCAGTGACGACCCGATCAACATTCAATACACCTCTGGCACGACGGGATTCCCCAAAGGTGCCACGCTCTCGCACCACAACATCCTCAACAACGGTTACTTCGTCGGCGAGCTCGTGCGGTACACCGAGCACGACCGGATCTGCCTGCCGGTGCCCTTCTACCACTGCTTCGGCATGGTCATGGGCAATCTCGCGGCGACCTCGCACGGAGCCTGCATGGTCATCCCGGCACCGTCGTTCGAGGCAGCTGCGACGCTGAAAGCCGTTGCGGTCGAACGTTGTACGTCGCTGTATGGAGTCCCGACGATGTTCATCGCGGAACTCGCTCTGCTGGGCTCCGCAAGCGGTGATGCGACATACGACCTCAGCACGTTGCGCACCGGCATCATGGCCGGATCGCCGTGCCCGGTCGAGGTGATGAAACGCGTGATCGCCGAGATGAACATGAGCGAGGTCGCGATCAGCTACGGCATGACCGAGACGTCACCGGTGTCACTGATGACCCGTCACGACGACGACCTCGCCCGGCGTACCGAGACTGTCGGTCGCGTGATGCCACATCTCGAGGTCAAGGTCATCGACCCGGTGACCGGTCTCACCGCTGAACGCGGAGCGACGGGCGAGTTGTGCACCCGGGGTTACAGCGTGATGCTCGGCTACTGGGAGCAGCCCGAAAAGACCGCAGAGGCAATCGATTCCGCGCGCTGGATGCATACCGGTGACCTGGCCACGATGGACGACGACGGTTATGTCGCGGTCGTCGGAAGGATCAAGGACCTGGTGATTCGTGGTGGTGAGAATGTCTACCCGCGCGAGATCGAGGAGTTTCTCTACACCCATCCGGCGATCGCGGATGTGCAGGTCGTCGGGGTGCCGGACCAGAAGTTCGGCGAAGAACTCATGGCGTGGATCATCATGCGTTCGGGTCAGCCTGCTCTTGATGCCGACGCGGTGCGGGAGTTCTGCCAGGGTCGCCTCGCGCACTACAAGATCCCGCGCTACGTGCACGTGACCGACGCCTTTCCGATGACGGTGACCGGCAAGATCCGCAAGGTCGAGATGCGGGAGCAAGCAAAGGAGATCCTCGGAAGTGCCTGACAGCACAGCACTTTCGCCAAGCGGCGAGCAATGGACGATCACGTATGCCGACCAGTCGGTGACTGTCGTGCAGATCGGCGGTGGCCTGCGCACGTATGACGTCGCCGGTCGTCCCGTCATCCACGGGTACCCCGAGGATGCCAAAGCTGATGCCGGCCGAGGCCAGCTGCTGGTCCCGTGGCCAAACCGCATCGCCGATGGTGTCTACGAATTCGACGGCAAACGCCAACAGTTGCCGCTGACGGAGCCGGCCAAGCACAACGCCTCGCACGGCCTTGTCCGCTGGGAGTCCTGGCAACTGGTCCAGCGCGACAAGAGTTCGCTGCGGGTCGCCTTCCGGCTCATGCCGCAACCCGGCTGGGACGGCATCCTCGACCTCGACGTCACGTATGCGCTGGACGACGGCGGTTTGACCGTCACACCGTCAGCTGTCAATCGCGGTTCCCGCCCGGTTCCATTCGGATTCGGTGCTCATCCGTATCTCACCACCGGCGAGCAGTCCGTCGACGAACTCACGCTGCACGTGCCCGCGGCCTCCCGACTGGTGCTGGACGACCGGCTGCTGCCGACCGGTCATGCGGACGTGGCGGGCACCGACGCCGACTTCCGTCAACCGCACCCGGTTGACGGTGTGGTGCTCGATCAGCCGTACACCGACCTGCTCGCCGACGACGACGGCAAGTGGCGTATTCGCTTGGCGCACAACGGCATCAGCGCCACCCTCTGGGCCGAGGCGGCGACCTTCCCGTATGCGCAGGTGTTCACCGCGGACACCCTGCCCGAGCAGCAGCGTCGCCGCTCGGGCGTCGCGGTCGAACCGATGACATGTCCGGCTGGTGCGTTCGCGACAGGCGAGGGTCTCATCGTGCTCGAGCCAGAGGAGCGTTGGCAGGGCAGTTGGGGCATCTCGCCTGAGTGATGTTCGTCGACTCCGGCCCAGGGCACTGACGTGGTGCTCGCAGCCGGGGCGCACAGGTCCGAACAGGCCGGATGCGGGAAGATGCTGGGGTGAATCCGTCCACCGCCATCGCGACCGTGCTGATCGACGAGCTGATCCGGCAGGGCGTCCGCGAAGCCGTCCTGTG
This sequence comes from Rudaeicoccus suwonensis, assembly GCF_007829035.1. Lineage (NCBI taxonomy): Bacteria > Bacillati > Actinomycetota > Actinomycetes > Micrococcales > Dermacoccaceae > Rudaeicoccus > Rudaeicoccus suwonensis. Next base: position 74,770 of record NZ_VIVQ01000006.1, on the reverse strand, counting down.
CCCCGGATCGAGATCGGCTCCGCTCGCGTACGCGCTCGAGGCCGCCGACCGCGAGGGCCGCTTGCGGTTGCACGTGCGGGTCGACGAACGCTCTGCGGCATACCTCGCGTTGGGGCTGGCGAAGGTCACCCGCGTGCCCGTGCCGGTCGTGACGACCAGCGGGACGGCCGTCGCGAATCTGCACCCGGCGGTGCTCGAGGCGGCACAGGGATATGTGCCGATGATCGTGCTCACCGCCGACCGACCGCAGGAGCTGCGCGGCACCGGTGCCAACCAGACCACCGATCAGGTCAAGATCTTCGGCAGTGCGGCGCGCTGGTTCCACGAATTCGGCACGCCGGAGCGGCGCGGTGGCCAGCAAGCGATCTGGCGGTCGGTCGTCGGTCGGGCGATGGCCGAGGCGCAGGGGCATCCTGCCGGCGACCCCGGCCCGGTGCACCTCAACGTTCCGCTGCGCGAGCCGCTCGTGCCGGACCAGCTGAGTGACCTTTCGATCGACGCCTCGGCCGCCGAATCCGACGACCTGGGCTGGTCGGCCGAGGTCAGCACGGCGACCGAGGCCACCGCTGCCGGCGCTCCGACGGACACATCCGCCGCTTCAGGCATGTCGACCGCCGAGCTTGATTGGCCGGAGCCGCTGGCCGGCCGGCCGCACGGCGAGCCGTGGCTCAGCCTGCGAAACTCCCGCACCCGCAAGGAGATTGCCGGTGGCGCAGGCATCGCGCCCGTGCCTCGCACGCTCGTCGTGCTGGGCGATCTGCCGGATCCGGCAGCGGTGGCCGAACTCGCAGAACTGGCCGATGCCGCCGGTTGGCCGATCATCGCCGAGCCTTTCGGGTCGTACCGCCGGGGCCGGGTGACACCGCACGGGCCGTTGCTGCTGCGAGGCGCCGACTGGCTGTCGGACAACCTGCCGGAGCGCATTCTGATCGGCGGCCGCGTCACCCTTGATCGCAGTCTTGCGCAACTGATGCGCAACCCGGCCGTCACGGTCGAGGCGGTCACGCCGCTGACCTCGTGGGCGGATCCGGGTCACGTCGTGCGCCGCGTGCACGGCTGGGACGACATCGAGCGCAGCCGGGACGTCGTCGCAGCATGTGTCGACCGGGCGTGGTCGGCGCGATGGCGCGCCGCCGGCCTCGCGGTGGCGGAGGCGGTCACGCCCATCATCACCGGCTCGTGGCCGAGCGGCCCGGCCGTCGGGCACATCGTGGCGCAGAGCATGCCGGAGAACACCGGCATCTATCTCGGGTCGTCCAACATCGCCCGTGACATGGATCTGTGCCGCGACCCCCGTGACATCGCCCGCGGGGTCGTCTCGGTCGGCAACCGAGGGTTGGCGGGTATCGACGGTGTGGTGTCGTCGGCAATAGGTATGGCGCTGTCCCGTGCGCCGCATCCGGCGATCGCGGTGATGGGCGATCTGACGTTCCTGCATGACACGAACGCATTGTTGATCGGTCCGTCGGAGCCGCGCCCGGATCTCACGATCGTGGTCATCAACGACAACGGCGGAGGCATCTTCGGCACGCTGGAGCCCGGCCGGGAGGCGCTGGCCGCGCCATACGAGCGCATCTTCGGCACTCCGACGGACACCCGCATCGCGGCCCTCTGCGAAGCGCACGGCATCGCGCACGAGATCGTCATCGACGAGGACGTCTTGCGCGAGCGAATCAGCTCACATGCCAAAGGAATTCGCGTGTGCGAGATACCGATTGCACGTTCCGGGCAGCGCGAGTTCCGGGCCGCCCTGGACGCCGCGGTCGTCAGCGCGCTGAGCTGACGACGTGCGGCATACCGGACAAGGGGCAGGTCAGAAGCCGCGTCCCGCGACGAGCGGTTCATCGGAGCGCATCGCGCCCCATAGTCGGTGGACAGCGCCGGGTGTCTTTTCGCTGATCAGCCCGGCCCGCAGCATCGTGACGAGGCTGCCCGCACCCAGATAGGCAGCGCCGAGTGCCGCGACATCGAGATGTATGTCGGGCTCTTGCCCGGAACGGGTGGTCTCGGCGGATCCGTCAGCAGTGGTGGTGATCCGCCAGGTGCCGGCATTCCACGGACAGGCCTTGTCGGTCACGTCGACGACGACATCGCATGACGTGGCATACCGGCGCTGGGCGAGGCCCTCGGCGAGATCGACCAGCCGGAACCAGATGCCGTCGAGGGTGGTGAGACTGGAGGTGCGTCGAGGGCCACCGACCCAGTCGACGACCAGCTGATCGGCGCATTGCAACCTGATCGTGCTCATCAGGTCGAAGTCGACCAGCCGGCGCAGCAGCGCGAATCGGGCAGCAGGCGTGCCGATCAGCCGGTGGACGGTGAGTTCACCGGCCGGTCGGCCGAGTTCCCACTTGTGCTTGCGGTCGAAGGTCGCGACACCGACATCCTCGCCGTCGACCTGAGCGAACAATGCCTGGGTGCGTTCGGTGCCGCGAAGGTCCTCCGGCGACTGGGTGGTGACATCCCGGTAGAACCTTGCGTCGCCGACCACGGACGCGAGCTGCGTTGCAGCGATTCGCTTTTCGAGCAACTGCAGCCGCTCTGCGATATTGCCGTCGCGGATCGTGACAAGTGAGGTCCGGATGCGCTCGGCATCCGGCTCCAAGCCAGGCGCGGTGAGCGTGGTGCCTCGCCCAAGCGAGACGGCCAGCTCAGTGCCCGCCATGCCGTATCCGTGACGGCCGTAGATCGCCGGCTCACTCGCCTGCAGGACGGACAGGTGCAGCGCCGGATCCGCATGCACGCGCTCGAAGTGGTCACGCAGCATCGCGGTGAGGATCCCCTTGCGGCGATGATCGGGGTGCACGCCCACCCACGTCAGGCCGGCGACGTCGAGGGCGACCGGCCCAGGCACGGTGACCTGCAGCGGCCACACGCCGTAGACCCCCTGGTAGGCGCCCTGATCGGGCTCGTCGGCGATCGATGCCGCGACGAGTTCGGCCGGTGCCAGGTCGATGAGGGTCTGCACCGGTCGCGGATCCTCCTCCCCGAACCACACCAGCTGCTCGGTGCGCAGAGCGCGGATCGGATCGGCGTCGGCAACGGTCACAGAAGGTGTCGTCATACCCGCCACTCAACGCGAGCGGGTTGCATGGGCGCAACCGATTTCGGCGCTCGCGGATCGACATTCCGCGGCTGATCGTCGGCGTTTCGCAGCGCGCACTCATGCAAAACTCGCCGAATCGGCGAATTTCTGCGGGGCGCTGGTCGCGAGATGTCGGGTTGTGTCGGTTCCCGACGGTGGCGCGGTCACGAGGTGTCGGTTTTTGCCGGTTCCCGGGGGTGGCGCGGTCACGAGGTGTCGGGTTGTGCCGGATCTCGGGGGTGGCGCGGTCACGAGGTGTCGGTTTTTGCCGGTTCCCGAAGGTGGAAGCCGACCAGGATCGACATCTCGTGGTTGAGGGGTGGTGGTCGGCGTTTCGCAGCGCGCAGCCATACATAAGTCGACGAATCGGCGAGTTTCTGAGGGGCGCTGGTCACGAGATGTCGGCTTGTGTCGGTTCCCGAAGGTGGAAACCGACCAGGATTGACATCTCGTGGTTGAGGGGTGGTGGTCGGCGTTTCGCAGCGCGCACTCATACATAACTCGCCGAATCGGCGAGTTTCTGAGGGGTGTTGGTCGCGAGATGTCAGGTTGTGCCGGTCCCCGGGGGTGGAGCGGTCACGAGATGTCAGGTTGTGCCGGTCCCCGACGGTGGCACGGTCGCGAGATGTCGGTTTTTGTCGGTTCCCGACGGTGGCGCGGTGGCGAGATGTCGGTTTGTGTCGGTTCCCGACGGCGGCGCGGTGGCGAGATGTCGGTTTTTGCCGGTTCCCGAAGGTGGAAACCGACCAGGATTGACATCTCGTGACTGAGGTGTGGTGGCCAGCGAGCAATATCCTGACGGCATGTACGTGCCGCACTTCAACCGCGTCGATGACTTCGACCAGGCGCGGGCGTTCGTCGACCAGATCGGCGTGGCCACTCTTATCACCGCCGGCACCGACGGCGTGCCGGATGCCACGCTGCTCCCGATCTCGTGGCAACTGGATCAGGTCGTCGCGCACTTCGCCCGGGCCAATGAGCACTGGCGCCGCATCGTGGCCGGCGCACCGGGGTTGGTGGTCGTGCAGGGGACCGATGCCTACGTCTCTCCTGGCTGGTACGCCACCAAGGCCGAGCACGGTCGGGTGGTGCCGACCTGGAACTACTCGGCGGTGCAGCTACGCGGGCCGGTCACCGTGCACGACGACCCGGACTGGGTGCGCGACGTCGTCGAGACACTGACCAACCGTCGCGAAGACTTTCGTGACACGCCATGGCACGTCGACGATGCTCCCGAGAAGTATGTCGAAGGCCAGCTGCGGGCGATTGTCGGTGTCGAACTAACGGTGGAAACCGTTGATGCCAAAGCGAAGTGGAGCCAGAACAGATCCGACGAAGACCGGGCCGGAGTCCGTGCCGCCTACGAGCAGTCCGGTCACGACGAAGCTGCCTCACGTATGACGACCGGCGGCCTCTGATCCCGACGATCATCCCACGACCAGCTGCGCTGGGACCTGTCTGCGCAGGCATCATCGCTTCCGCAATGGTGGCTTTCCACCAACGACGAGCTGCGTTGGATGTCAGGCGCTTTTGATGATGGCCACCGAGTCGGGCCCGACGGTGACCATCCCCGCCTCGTCGCGGGTGACCGCGCCGAAAGCAGCGGTGATCGTGCCGGGAAGGGCCGCGTCATACGTGCCGAGATTGCACACGATCTGGAAAGCGCCGCGTCGCACTCGGACGGTCGCACCCTCCCGACGCACCACCGACGCGCTCAGCCGAGCGTCGGAGAGGTCCGGCTGAGCGCGACGTAGCGCGATGAGCAGGCGATACCACTCGAACAGTCGCTCGTGGTCACCCTCGTGCACCTCGGACCAGTCGAGCTTGCTGGCATCGAAGGTCGACACCGCCTGTGGGTCAGGCACCTCCGCGCTCCAACCGTGATCGGCGAACTCCTCTCGCCGGCCTTTCGAGACCGCGGCTGCGAGATCCGGATCCTGGTGGTCGGTGAAGTATTGCCACGGCGTCGAGGCACCCCACTCCTCACCCATGAACAGCATCGGTGTGTAGGGGCTGGTGAGCAGCAAAGCAGCCCCACAGGCGAGGCGGCCCGGCGTCACCAACTGTGCGAGCCGGTCGCCGGTCGCGCGATTACCGACCTGGTCGTGCGTCTGCAGCGACGCGACAAAGCGCCAGCCGGGCATGACCTGCGGATCGACCGGCCGACCGTGGTGGCGTCCCCGAAAGCTGGAATACGTCCCGTCGTGGAAGAAGGGCGTCGTGAGCACCTTCGGCAGTGCGCCGGGATCGGCGAAATCGGCGTAATAGCCTTGCTTTTCGCCGGTCAGCGCCGAGTGGAGGCCGTGATGTACGTCGTCTGCCCACTGGCCGTGCAGACCGAGGCCCGAGCCGGTGGTGGTGCGCGGCGCGACAGTGCGTGGGTCGTTGCGATTGGACTCGGCAATGAGGCTGAGCGGGCGACCCAGCTCCTCCGAGAGAGCATCCACCCGCGCAGACAACTCTTCGAGGAAGTGCACCGCCCGCTCGTCCATGAGCGCGTGCACGGCATCCAGGCGCAACGCATCGAGGTGGAAATCACGCAACCACATGAGCGCGTTGTCGATGAAATACGCTCGTACCTCTTCGCTTCCAGGCCCATCAAGATTGACGGCCCAGCCCCAGGGGGTCTGATAGCGATCGGTGAAATACGGCCCGAAGACCGGCAGATAGTTGCCGCTGGGGCCGAGGTGATTGTAGACGACGTCGAGGCACACGCCGAGTCCCCGCGCGTGGCAGGCATCCACGAACCGTTGCAGGGCAGCGGCACCGCCATACGTCTTGTGCACCGCGTATGGCGCAACCCCGTCGTAGCCCCAGCCACGATCACCCGGAAAGTCTGCGAGCGGCATCAGTTCGACCAGCGAGATACCAAGTGTCACAAGGTGATCCAGCCGATCGATGGCGCTGTCGAGGGTGCCGCGATCGGTGAAGGTGCCGACGTGCAGCTCGTAGATGACCGCGCCGTCCAGGCGAGTGCCACTCCAGGAGGCGTCCGTCCAGTCGTGCGCGTTGAGATCGACGACGGCAGAGGGTCCGTGCGGACCGTCCGGCTGAGCCAGTGAGCGCGGATCCGGCCGTGGGTCGCTCCCGTCGACGCTGAAGGCGTACCGCTCGCCGGCGCTCGGGGTCACATCGCTGCGCCACCAGCCCGCGTCGAAGCGCTTCATCGGCGTGCGGACATCACCTCTGACCAGCTCGACCCCGTGCTCTGCTGTGGGCGCCCAGACGCTGAATTCGGTTGTCATGAAGACCTTTCCAGAAGTGCGACCGGCCAAGCTCCTAGGACGTCCGCGACCAGCAGATGTCCGTCACTGGTGTGGGTGGTGCCGGAGATGTGGTCGTGCCATTGGCCTTGCTCGAGTTCGAGCGTCGCATTGGCCCAGCCACCGTCGCGGCTCAACCGGCTTGGCGCCCGGGTCGCAAGGGCTGCGATCGTCGCGCGATTGCCGCGGCCGAGTGCGCCGGCAATGCGGCCCGGCTGGACGGAGCGTTCGAAACCGAGGAGGTGCTCGGAGCTGGAAGGGATTGAGCGGTATGACGATTCGGGGCCGAAGGCGTTCGGTTGTGCCCGCCGCAGCCGAAGCGCAGTGGTGGTCACGTGCAGCTTCGCAGCCGACAGGTCGGCGACAGGATCGGTGGAATCCGCGGCCAGGGCCGATGACAGGTGGTCGAAGTCGACCGGCCGCCGGTTGTCCGGGTCGACCAGTGACAGGTTCACTGCCTCGCAGCCTTGGTAGGTGTCGGGAACCCCTGGCGCGGTCAGCTGCAGTAGTTTGGCGCCGAGCACGGTGGCGCGCACAGCGCGTGCGTTGCGTGCCAGCGCCGCGTCGATGGCGTTCCGCACCGGGCCCCTTGCAGCGGCGGCGAGGGCGAAGTCGATGACCCGCTGTTCGTATTCCTGATCTCCGTCGACCCAGGCGGTGTGCAGCTTCGCCTCCCGCAGTGCTTTCTGCAGATAGCTGGTGAGCCGCTCCGCCGAGATGTCACCGACACCCACGAGCGTCTGCCAGACCAGATGTGCGGTGGGTCCGTCGACGCCGGCGCCCTGCGCTGCGGCATACGTCGCGGATGAAATCGACTGCCACGACAGCGGATCGCCGCCGATCGCGAGCAGTCGCGCGCGCACATCCTCGCTGCGTTTGGTGTCATGAGTGGACAGGGTGGTCATCGTGCGTGGCCAGTGCTCGGTCTGCTCGGCGGCCCACTCGTGCAACTCGAGCGGCGACGCCGCGCCGACGGCGCTGGGGTCGCTCCCGACCTCGTTGAGCGCGATGAATTCGTGCCAGCGGTAGAACGTCGTGTCCTCAATGCCCTTGGCCATCACCGGCCCCCAGGTCTGTTGCAGCCGGATTGCGAAATCCGTTGCGGCTGCGTCGTCTTCGGCGAGCACGGTCAGCGGGATCAGCGCCTCCAGCTCGTCACGCAGATCGGGCCTGGCATGGACCGCGCCGCTGAACGCGTCCGTCAGCCGTTTGCGTGCGATCGTGCTCAGCCGGTGGTCGGGGCGGACGTATGCGCGATAGACCTCACCTGCAACCAGCAGCTCGACAACCGCGTCGCGCAGACGCTCCGGGTCCAGATCCGGCAGTGCCTCGCGAGCACGCCGTGTGAGCCGATCCACCTCAGGGCCAAGGGATTTCGCAACGACCTGCCGTTTGGCCTGATCAACCACGCGGTCGTATGACGCGTCCCCGCCGCACTCTTCCCACGCTTGCACCAAGGTCGGGGTCGCAGTCGGGTCGACGAGACTCAGCTGGATGACGCGCAGCGCGTCATACCCGGTGGTGCCCGCGGCCTTCCAGCTGCGGGGGAGTTGCTCACCGGGCTCGAGGATCTTCTCCACCCAGATCGGTGTGCCACGCTCGCACCGATCGGCGAGACGTTCCAGATAGGCGGTGGGGTCGGCCAGGCCATCCGGGTGATCGATGCGGAAGCCGTCGATGAGGTCGCGGTGGTGCAGTTCGAGCAGCAGGCGGTGCGTCTCGTCGAAGACATCGGGCAACTCGACCCGCACCGCGATGAGTTCGTCCACCTCGAAGAAGCGGCGATAGTTGAGCGCGTCGTCCTTGTCACGCCACGACGTCAGCCGGTAGTGCTGTCGCTGCACGATTTCGCTGATGTCGGTGGAGTTCTCGGTCCCCAGGTTGACCGGCCACACGTGATCGAAGTAGCGCAGCACCGGCTCGCCGTCGAGCGTGTCCAGGGTGATTTCGCCGGCCTCGAGCACTGCGTCGAGGGTGTCACCGAGCACAGGTATGCCGATCCGGCCGCCTCCTGCTTTCCAGTCGATGTCGAACCAGTGCGCCGTCTCCGCATCGCGGCCGTCCTTGAGCACCTGCCAGACCTGGCGATTGAGATTTTCCGGCGCCACGAAGGCCATGTGGTTGGGCACGACGTCCACGATCAGCCCGAGGTCGCGGGAGTGGGCAGCGGCGGCGAGTTCCTCGAAACCGGTCAGCCCGCCGAGGTCGTTGCTGATGCGCGAGTGGTCGACGACGTCGTATCCGTGCATCGAGCCGGGCGCCGCCTGCAGGATGGGCGAGAGGTAAAGGTGTGAGACACCCAGATCCGCGAAGTAGCCGACTCTGCGCGCGGCGTCGGCGAAGGTGAAGTCGGCATGGAGCTGGAGCCGGTAGGTGCCGGTCACGTGTCGACGCATGGCCCCCATCATGCCCAAGTCCCGTGCCCGGTCCTGAACTGTCCAGCCGGGCCCGAGACGTTGGACTGTCGCGCACAGCACGGATCGAAGCATTCGAAGACGTCGGACAGCCTGCGGGTCGATCTGGGATCCAGGCCATCGGCTGCACGACGGCAGGAGATCGAGGACTGGATTCACACGTCATACGTGCTCGTCGCGCCCCGCCATCTGGCGCGCCACGTGCGCGATCGGGGCGGTCTGATTCGGCGCACAGACGTGCGCCAAAGGTGACTCGCAGCCCGAAATGAGCTGGGTATCGGCCAACTTTGATGCGGGATACCGCGGATGTTCAGATTTCCGCCATACGGTCCGGCCATGCCGACTCAGCGCCGTAGGCCGCGATTTCTGAAGGCGTTCCTCATTTCGTTGGGGACGATCGTCTGCGTGATCGTGCTTGCTGTCGGCGGGCTCTTCCTCTATCTGCAGTACGGCTTGAGCCACAACATCACCAAGGCGAGTCTGCTGCCGGACGAACCCGGCTCGGTCACGCGCAATCCGGTGGCCGGAAATGCGCAGAACATCCTGCTGATCGGCTCCGATACCCGGTCGGGCACGATCGACAACCTGCAGGGCAATTCCGACGTCATCCAGCTGGTGCACATCAGCAACGGTGACAAGAAGATCTCCGTCATCGACTTCCCCCGCGACCTGTATGTCGCCATCCCGGGTTACCCGATGAACAAGATCAACTGGTCCTACGCCCGAGGTGGGGCGCCGCTGCTGGTCGAGACGCTGCAGAACCTGCTGGGCGTGCACATCGACCACGTGGCGCAGATCGATTTCACCGGATTCGCCGATCTGACCAACGACCTCGGCGGTGTCGAGGTCTACGTGCCGCAGGGGTACAGCGAGGGCGGCATCAGCGCCGGCACGCAGAACCCGATCGGTTTCGGCAGTTGGACCAAGGGCTGGCACCACATGAACGGGGATCAGGCACTGGGATTCGTGCGAGAGCGTCACCAGTTGACTCTTGGCGACATCGACCGAGGCGTCGATGAGCAGGAATGGATCCACGCGATCGTCAAGAAGATGCTGACGCCGTCGGTGCTGCTCAACCCGGTGAAACTGGTGCAGGCGACCAACGACCTGACCAAGAATGCCACCGTCGATCAGACGATGACGGTGTCGTATCTGGACAACCTGGCCGTGAATTTGGCGCAGCTGAACCCTTCGGACGTTTCGTACTACACCGCTCCGTGGAGCGGATTCGCCACCAATGTCGACGGTGATGTCGACACGGTGAACATGCCGCAGATGAAACTGCTCGGGCAGGCGCTGAACCAGGACAAGATGGCGAGTTACACCTACGACGAACACGCCATGCAATAGGCGTCTGGCAAGAAAGCCGTTCTGGCCGTCAACCTGAACCTGCCTCGGTGACCCGTCGGCGACGTCGTGGCCTGGCGGTCGCGGTGGCCGCTGCTGTGGTGGCGGGCGCCGCTGTTGTCGCGACTCATGGGGTCGGGTCAGCTACGCAGGCACGGCCGGTCGGCCCGGTGCCGGGGCCGGGTATGTCGGTGACTGACACGGCGTTGGTCTATTTGCACGCGGCGACCACCGGCGACTGCGCGATGACGAAGGCGCTCACGTACCACTGGGAGAACACGACATTCGCGTGGTGCCACGATCCGAAGATGCTCAGCTACAAGGACGTTCAGGCGCCGATGTTCGTACCCGCGAGCGAAGCTGGCGCCAGTGTGGAGCTGGTCACCTTCACCATGAAGACCACTGCCTTCCCCGACCATTCACTCCAGGCCGGTGTTGAACCGTGGAGTTTTGATTTCGTTCGCACGCCTGCAGGCTGGCGAGTACGTGACCAGGGACAAGGCTGAGTGGTCGAACGCAGCACGTGAAGGCTATAGAGTCCGCATGATCACGATCTCGCGACAGAGATCGGGTTACGCATCGGAAGTGAACCGTATGCCTGGTCACCAAATTCGACAGCTGATCGTGTCGTTCGTCGCACTTGTGTGCGGCTCCGCACTGGCGGGATGCGGCACGTCTTCGGACGTGACGACCAAGCCGGTGCTCGTTGCATCCAGCATCAACCACGGCTATCGAGTGGAGGTGGCGGCGTGGGTCGAAGCCGGGTCACTGTGCGCTGCTTGGGACTCCGCACCGTCGTCGTCCCGGCCATTCACTGCTCTTGAGATCGAGAACGATCAAAACTCGTATGCCGGGTGCGCCTTCGCGGACGCACACAACGCTGCGTACCTGGATATGGCTAATGGTTCTGGCGATACCCCATCGGATGTGATGCCGGTGTATTTCGGCCCCTTGCCTCCGTCGGCTGTCGCGGTGAAGATCGGGGCAAAGATCATCCGTGCGACAGCGGTCAGCAAGAGCGTGTTCGGGGGAAAGATCGTGAAGTACTGGACATACAGTCCAGCCTCTCCCTCCGAAGACCTTCAGTTTCCCTCGACGAACCCGCTTGTGCCTATCAATGCGAAGGGCCAGAGCGTGCCTTACGCCAAGGCATATTCATCGCCGTAATTCTGCTCTTGGCGTTGTCGATGGCCGAAGCTACCAGCCATGGAGCGCGCGCCCTTGCTATGTGTCGCCGCCGCGACAACGTGCCGCTTCACATACCTCGCGGCTACGGTTCGAGCATGACGTTCGTGAATGTGGGGACGCTCGGGGTTCTGCCCGGTAAGCGAGACGAGTTGGTGGCGATCCTGACGCGACGCAGTCAGGTGCTCGCCGACATCGGTTGTCAGCTGTATGAAGTCGGCATCAACGAGGCCGAGCCTGATGCGGTTTTCGTCGTCGAGTTGTGGGAGTCCGAGGACGCGCACACTGCCTCACTGCAACTGGACAGCGTGCGCGCCGCGATCAGCGAAGCGATGCCGTTGCTGTCCGGGAAGATGGGCGGTTTGCGTTTCCGGGTGGTCGGTTCACCGCTGCGCGACTGAATTTCTCTGACGCCTGCTGGTGCGTCTCGGTGGTGACTGGCGGTCCGACCCCTCTCGCGCCGCGATCCGTCGCAGGCTCGGTGTTCGCGGCGGGATGCGAGCGAACATGTTATGAGATGTCACCGATCCGGTGGATGTGGTAACTATCTCCATGAAATTCAACGCAGGTGGAGACGGCTGCGTTTCTGGTTGAGGCAACGCGGGTCGAGAGCGGGTCTTCGTGAACACTGAGTTCCTCAGCGTCGTGACTCGTGACGATGAGCAACACGTGGCAGTCCACGGTTTCGGTCACGCGTCGTCGGGTGGGCCCTGTGGGGCTCGAACCCACAACCTACGGATTAAAAGTCCGCAGCTCTGCCAATTGAGCTAAAGGCCCTGATGTCTGCGGCACAGCCGACCGGGGCGAGACCCCCGTCATACGTGCGCAGCGCTCGGCAAGCCTAGCCTCCGGCGGTCGGTCGAGCACATCGGGCCGACCGGGCCTGCGCCGGTGCGTCCCGGTCGCCTCGACCGCCTCGACTGCCACGAGCGCCGCCGACGGCTCGCTCGACGGTCGTCCAACCAAAATCCAGGCTGCGGCGTCACCATGGAGACAGAACGCACGATGAAGTGAGTCCGCTGGACTCAGTGTCCGGGGGATTGACCGCAGTGGAACCAAATGGTGCAGGAACGGTGCTCGTGGCCTGGCTGCTTGCCGTGGCCGCTTTTGCCGGAGTGGTCCTGGTGTGGCCGAGGCTGGCGGCACGCAACGTATGGGCGGTCGTGGGCCGGGCCGGAATGCAAGCGCTCGCAACGGTTCTCGCTATCGTCGCCGTCGCTGCAACCCTGAACCAGCAGAACGGTTGGTATGCCGGGTGGGGTGACCTCGGTCACGACATGTTCGGTGGCAATGCCAGCAAGGGCGTCGAGCAGACGAACGGGGCGAACCCGGCAGACGTCCTGTCGACGCATTCGCCGGGCGCAGATCAGACGGCTGTGCAGTTCGCCGCGACCCGCGCTCTCACCCAGCAACAACTGCGACTGAAAGCAAACCCCGGTGCGGCCGGGCAGTATGTCGACGTCCGGGTGCCGCGGTCTGACGGACGTGGCGGCGCAGTGATGATCTGGCTGCCGCAGAGCTACACCGACGCGTCGCAGGCGAATCGCACCTATCCGGTGATCGAGGTCTTTCACGGCATCCCCGGCGGACCGCGCGACTGGCGCCACCCGATCGACATCGGGCGCATCGTCAGCCGGCTCGCCGCCAGACGTGAGATCAACCCGCCCATCATCGTCGCGCCGAACTACACGCCTGACGGTGATGACACCGAGTGCGTCAACGCGCCAGGCTCCACCATGGGCACCTGGCTGACGCAGACCGTGCCCGACTGGGTCATCAGCCACTTCCGCGTGCAGAGCAGCCGCAACTCCTGGGCGACGATGGGCCTCAGCGCCGGCGGGTGGTGTTCGGCGGTGACAGCGATGACCACGCCACAGCGGTACAGCGCCGCGATCATTCTCGGTGGCTACTTCAGCCCCCTGTTCGGCACCGGCAATCCCTTCGGCAAGGCAGGGATCCCAGCCGAGTACAACCTGCTGCAGCGGGAGCGGACCGACCCGCCGCGTATCGCCGCGTGGGTTCAGATCGCTGGCAAGGACGTCCTGTCGGGCAAGGTCAGCAAGCAGTTCGCCGAGAATGCGCGGGCGCCGATGTCGGTCACGTCGATGACCTGGCCGGATATGGGTCACCGCATGGATGTGTGGATCGCCGCCATGCCGTATGCACTTCAGTGGCTGGGCGCCAGCTTCCCCGCTTTCTCCCCGTCGGCTGCCGGCGGGACCGGTGCGCCACGGACCGGCCTGCGTCATACGACCGGGCAGTCGCCGAACCCGCACCCCGGACCGATCACCGCCACCGAGCGCAGGCTCCGTGCCGCCAAGCCGGTTGTTGGAACCGACTGACCCTTCCGCGATCGGTGAGGTCTCGGAACCGGGCCTTGCCGGCGTGACGCGCGTTTCCGGCCGGTCGGCTCAGCCTGGCAGGATCGACCCGCCATGAACCTCTACGACCGCCTGCCGCCCACCCCCGACCCCGACCGGCTGTTCGCCGAATTCGGTGGTTGGGTGAACGACCGTGGGCTGACGCTCTACCCGCACCAGGAGGAAGCAGTCATTGAGCTGCTCAGCGGCGCGAACGTCATCCTGGCTACGCCCACCGGGTCAGGCAAGTCACTGGTCGCGACAGCAGCGCACTTCGCGGCACTCGCCGACGACCGCGTCAGTTTCTACACTGCGCCGATCAAAGCGCTGGTGTCGGAGAAATTCTTTGCGCTGTGCGAGATCTTCGGCGCGGACAACGTCGGAATGCTGACCGGTGACGCGTCGGTGAACGCGGACGCGCCGGTCATCTGCTGCACGGCGGAGGTACTGGCCAACATCGCGCTGCGCGAAGGCCGTAGCGCCGACGTCGGCCTGGTGATCATGGACGAGTTCCACTTCTACTCCGAACCCGAACGCGGCTGGGCCTGGCAGGTGCCGCTGTTGGAATTGCCACAAGCTCAATTCCTTTTGATGTCAGCAACTTTGGGTGATGTCAGCCTGTTCGAGCAAGAGCTGACCGTTCGCACCGGTCGCCCGACCGCGACTGTCGCGACCGCCGAGCGACCCGTACCGTTGAGCTTCACCTGGTCCATGACGCCATTGCACGAGACGATCGAAGAACTGCTGCAAACCCGTCAGGCGCCGGTGTATGTCGTCCACTTCACCCAGGCCGCTGCCCTCGAGCAGGCGCAGGCGCTGATGAGCATCAACATGCTGAGCAAGCCGGACAAGGAGCGCATCAGCGAGGTGATCGCTGGATTCCGCTTCTCGGCAGGCTTCGGCAAAACGCTGAATCGCTTGGTGCGCCACGGAATCGGCGTGCATCACGCGGGCATGCTGCCCAAGTACCGCAGGCTCGTCGAAACTCTTGCGCAGGACGGTCTGCTCAAGGTGGTGTGTGGCACCGACACTCTCGGTGTCGGAATCAATGTGCCGATCCGCACTGTGCTGTTCACCGGCCTCACCAAGTTCGACGGTAGCCGGCAACGACTGCTCAAGGCGCGCGAGTTCCATCAGATCGCCGGGCGGGCCGGGCGGGCCGGCTTCGACACGAGCGGGTCGGTCGTCGTGCAGGCGCCGGACCACCTGATCGAGAACGCCCGCGCGGTAGCCAAAGCTGGCGACGACCCCAAGAGGCTACGCAAGGTGCAGCGCAAGAAGCCGCCGGAGGGCTTCGTCAACTACAGCGAGGAAACCTTCGAGCGCCTGGTCGCCGCAGAGCCGGAGGCGCTGCAGTCGCGGATGCGCATCACTCACTCGATGTTGCTGAATCTCATTGCGCGAGAAGGCGACCCGTATGTCGCCATACGTGATCTGGTGCGTGGCAACCATGAGGACGAACGCCGCCGCCGCCGACTGGCGCGACGTGCCATCACGCTGTCACGCGAGTTGCTGACCGCAGGCGTCGTGGAGCGGCTGCCGGAACCGATGGCGGACGGCCGGCAGGTGCGCCTGATCAGCGATCTGCAGTCGGGATTCGCGCTCAACCAACCGCTTGCGCCGTTCGCGCTCGCGGTGCTTGACCTGCTGGATCCGGAGTCCGAGACCTATACCCTCGACGTGGTATCGGTCATCGAGGCGATCCTGGAGGACCCGCGACCGATCCTGCTCGCACAACGGCGCAAAGTGCGCGGCGAGGCGATCGCCGAGATGAAGGCCGACGGCATCGAATACGACGAGCGGATGGAGCTGCTGGAGGACATCAGCTGGCCCCAGCCGCTCGCCGAGTTGCTGGAGGCGGCCTTCGAGACCTACCGCAGCCGTCAGCCCTGGGTTGTCGAGGATGCCCTCTCGCCGAAGTCTGTCGTACGCGAAATGTATTCCAATGCATGGAGTTTCGGAGATCTGGTCAAGCAGTATGACGTTGCGCGGTCCGAGGGCATCGTGCTGCGCTACCTCACCGACGCCTATCGCACGCTGCGACAGACGGTGCCGGAGAGTCAGAAGAATGAGGAGCTGAACGATCTCGTCGAGTGGCTCGGCGAGGTCATCCGCCAGACCGACTCCAGCCTGCTCGACGAGTGGGAAGAACTCGCCAACCCGACACTTCACGAAGAAGTCACAGCTGCCCCCAAGGCGCCTCGACCGATCACGGCCAACGCCAAGGCGTTCCGGGTGCAGGTGCGCAATGGGATGTTCCGCCGTCTGCAATGTGCGGCGCGTCGAGACATCGTCGCGCTGGCTGCGATCGAACGCGACGTGGCCGCGTCGACGGAGCCGCCGACCGAGGTGGTGATGGACGAAAACGCCTGGCACGAGGACCTTTCGGCATACTTCGCCGACCATGACGAGATCCAGACCGGCGCGCGTGCCCGGGGTGCGGCCTATCTGCGCATCACCGAGGGCAAGGGCAAGTGGGAGGTGCGGCAGGTGATCGACGATCCCGCCGATGACCGCGACTGGGGGATCGACGCCGAGGTCGATCTGCGCGCCAGTGACGCCGCCGGTCAGGCCGTGATCGTCGTGCTCGGCCTCAACCGCATGGATTGAAGGCTTACCCTCGAAGTCGGCGAAGGACCATGAAGGAGTGCGTATGACGCAGGATCCGGCAGGTGCCCCCAAACGACCGCGGCGCCCCGCGATGATGACGCCGCGCGAGATGGACTCCCAGCCCAGCAGCCTCGATCCGGCCGAGGTCAGCGAGGTCGCGCACGAGACCGCCGCGGTACTGGTCGGTGCGGGTCGCGCCGCCGACGACCCGGAACTCACCCGGCGGTTGGTCGAGCTCGTCGACGAACTCGGCATGTCCACGATTGCCCAACTGTGGGCCGATCGTGCGCCGGTGAGTCTGCCTGGCGCGCTCTGGCGGCTCTACACGATCCGCGAGTGGGTCCAGCGCGATTCGGTAGGCGCCGCAATGGATTACGACGTCGGTCGCCACCATGCCGATGTCTCGCACGCCGTCGCCGGAGCCGCTGAGCCGCCGTCGCCGGAGGCCCTGCGCGAATTGGTCGACGCGATCCTCACCGGTGTCTTCGACGGCGATCTGGCGGTGGCGTTGGATCGCGCTGCGGCATTCTGCCGGGTGATCTCGATCGGTCGGGCGCATCGTGCCGATGATGACGACGGATATGACGAAGCCGCTGCCTCAGCCGCAACCCACAGCGCCTCGGCCTTGCTCAGCACCGCCCAGGATCTGTCACGGGCAGCCGCCGCTTGGCGGGCCGGTCAGCTCGACTGACCTCCATCGGAAACAACAACCGCGAACGACCTCAGCCCGGTCCGATGACGGTGTCATCGGACCGGGCTGAGCCACGTCGCGATGCGTCGGGCCGGGAGCGCCTCACGGCGCACGGCCGCTCGTAGCGGCGTATTTTGGGACCCGGGGCTGCCGCGGCCCGACGCAACACGAAGCCTAACGGCATGTCCGGTGCAGTTGTTCCCGACAGGCGTACGACCGGGTGATGTCCGGCCGGATCACACCATCAGTCGCGGTGGTCGGTCACACCCAGCATGATCTTGCCCTTACCCTCGCACTCCTTGCGGTGGTCACGGGCGTCGTTGCGAGCCTTGTCACGCGCACGTCGTGCTCGGCCGGTCCAGTCGCAGCTCTTGCAGTAGCCGAAGGTGAAGCTGCCCTGTTCCTTGGTCAGGTCCTCGTCGAGGTCGACGACCTGGGCTGTGTGCTTGTGGCCCTTGGCATCGGTGAGTTTGAGCTTGTCGCCCTTGCGGGCCAGGAAACGGGGGCCGCGATCGGTCTTCTTTTTGGCCACCCGTCCATGATGCCGTAGTCGGTGCAGCCCTGCTGACGAACCCCGGATCAGCCGAAGCGGCCCGAGATGTAGTCCTCGGTGGCCTTCTTGCTGGGATTGTTGAAGATCTGCTGGGTGTCGTCCATCTCGATGAGGTTGCCCGGCTTGCCGGTGGCCTCGAGGTTGAAGAAGGCCGTCTTGTCCGACACGCGCGATGCCTGCTGCATGTTGTGCGTGACGATGACGATGGTGAAGCGTTCCTTCAGCTGTGTCACGAGGTCCTCGATCGCCAGGGTCGAGATCGGGTCGAGCGCCGAACACGGCTCGTCCATGAGCAGCACCTGCGGCTCCACCGCGATCGCCCGGGCGATGCACAACCGCTGCTGCTGACCACCGGACAGCCCGGCGCCGGGCTTGTTCAGCCGGTCCTTGACCTCGTTCCACAGGTTGGCGCCCTTGAGCGACTCCTCGACCTTCTGGTCGAGCACCTTCTTGTTCTTGACACCGTTCAGTCGCAGGCCCGCGACCACGTTGTCGCGAATCGACATGGTCGGGAACGGGTTCGGGCGCTGGAAGACCATGCCGACGGTGCGGCGCACCCCGACCGGGTCGACGCCGGGGGCGTAGAGGTCCTCGTTGTCCAGCAGCACCTGTCCCTCGACGCGCCCGCCCGGGATCACCTCATGCATGCGGTTCAACGTCCTCAGAAAGGTCGACTTGCCGCATCCGGACGGCCCGATGAAGGCGGTGATCGACCGTGGTTCGACAGTCATCGTGACGCCTTCGACCGCCTTGAAGCTGCCGTAGTAGACGTTCAGATCTTTGACGTCGATGCGCTTGCTCATGTGTTGCTTCCTGTGATGGGAGTCGGGCGGCGGGTGCAGGTCAGGACTTGACGCGGGCGAAGCGCCCGATCAGACGGCCGAGCATGTTGATGACGAAGACGAGCAGCAGCAACGTGCACGCGGCGCCCCAGACGCGGTCCGCGCTGATCGGGTCGCTGGCGAGATACTGCACGTTGTTGTTGATGAAGGTCGGCAGCGCCGCCATACTCCCCGAGAACAGATTCTGGTTGAGATACGGCGTGTATGCCGCGAGGATCAGCAGGGGAGCGGTCTCACCGGCGACGCGGGAGAAACCCAGCAGCGCACCGGTGACGATCCCCGACAGCGAGGTCGGCAGCACGATCCGGGTGATCGTCTTCCACTTCGGCACGCCGAGGGCGTAGGACGCCTCGCGCAGTTCGTTCGGCACCAGCTTGAGTATCTCCTCGGTGGAGCGCGTCACCACCGGGATCATCAGCATGGCCAGCGCGAACGACGTGCACAGCGGGATCAGGCGCAGCCCGAACGAGCTGACCCAGACGGCGTAGATGAACAGCGCTGCCACGATCGAGGGCACACCGCTCAGGATGTCGACCATGAAGCTCACCAGCTTGGCGATGCGGCCGCGACCGTATTCCACCAGGTAGACCGCCGTCATCACTGCCAGTGGCACTGCGATGACCGAGGTCGCCAGGGCGGTCAGCAGGGTGCCGACGATGGCGTGCCGGGCACCGCGGATGTTCTTGTCGAAGCCGGCTGCGCCCACACCGGACTGGTCCTTCTGCCACCAGGTGATCGACAGCATCGTGTGGAAGCCCTTGCTGATCACCAGCCAGAGGATCCAGACCAGCGGGATCAGTGCGATGAGAAAAGCCAGCCACACCAGCACGGTCGCAGCAGTGTTCTTGGCCGCGCGAGCACCGGACTTGCCGACGGTGAAATCGACCGGTGGCGTCACGGTGCCGGCCTCGGACGACTGCGAGGTCGAGGTCTGAGAACTCATTCGCTGAAGGCCTTCCTGCGCTCGATGATGACTCGGGCGACGGCGTTGACGACGAAGGTCAGCACGAACAACACCAGGCCTGCCGCGATGTAGGCGCCGGTGCTGGTGCCACCGGTGAACTCGGCGTAGTTCCCGGCGATCTGCGAGGCGAAGGTCGAACCGCCGTTGAACAGCGAGACGATGAATTTCGAACCGTCCGGCAGTGTGGACAGGATGTAGTACACCGCGATGGTCTCACCGAGCGCGCGCCCCAGGCCCAGCATCGAGGCGCTGATGATGCCCGGCTTGCCGAAGGGCAGCACCGCCATACGCAACATCTCCCACCGGGTGGCGCCGAGCGCGTATGCCGCTTCCTTGTGTGTCGCCGGGGTCTGAGCGAAGACCTCGCGGGTGATGGCGGTGATGATCGGCAGGATCATGATCGCCAGGATGACTCCGACGAAGAAGATGTTGGCCTGCTCGGTGACCGTCGCGACCGGCTTGAACAACGGCAGCCAGCCCAAGACGTCCTGCAAGAAGTGCTGCACCGGCCCGAACTTCGGCGCCACGATGTAAGCACCCCACAGGCCGTAGACGATCGAGGGCACCGCGGCCAGCAGGTCGATGAGAGCTGCCGCCGGTTTGGCCAGCCAGCTGGGTGCGTATTGCGTGAGGAACAACGAGATCGCGATGGCAAAGGGCACCGCGATGACCAGCGCCACCAGCGAAGTCATCACGGTGGTCCACAGCAGTTGCGCGATGCCGAACGCCAGCGGCGAGGTCGAGAACTGCGTGGAGGTGAAGAAGTTCGCCTTGTCCTGCGCGATCGCCGGCACAGCCTGGACGACCAGGAAGATCGCGACGAGCGCGACCACGACCACGACCACGAAACCGGAGCCGTAGGCGATCCACTTGAAGACGCGGTCGCCGACGCGGCCCGTCGAAGCGCCGTCGCCCGTCAGTGGCGGGCGGCCCTCCGGGCCGGGGAACTCGTCGGCGACGGATGCGCCGGTTGTCGAAGTCATCTACGCCTCAGCGGTGTGGTGGGGGAGGTGTCGGGTGCAGCAGGTGGTGCAGGTGTGAGTATGTCGACGACTCGGTTCGTCACCGTGTCGTCGACATACTCACGAAGTGATCTGTGATCAGGAGATCGTGTTCAGGCTTGCGACGACCTTGGCCTGGATCGAGGGGGGCAGCGGTGCCGAGCCCACCGACTCCAGTGTGTTCTGGAAGGTCGGCGAGGCCATGTAGGACAGGAAGTCCTTGACGGCGGTGCCAGTCGAGGCGTTGGAGTACTTCGAGCACACGATCTCGTAGGTCACGAGGATGATCGGGTAGGCACCCGGTGCGGTGGTCTTGTAGTCCAGCTTCAGCGACAGGTCGTTGCCGGTGCCGATGATCTGGGCGGCAGCAACAGCCTTGCCCGCAGACTCAGCGGTGAGGGCGACGCCGTTGACGCTGGCCATCGGCAGCTGGTTCTGCAGGGCGTAGCTCCACTCGACGTAGCCGATGCCGCCCGGCGTCGCCTTGACCGCTGCCGCGACACCGGCGGTCTTGGCCTTGCCCTGGCCGACCTTGCCGGTCCAGCTCTTGGCGTGCGGTGCGACCCAGTCGGTGGGGTCGACGGTGTGCATGTAGTTGGTGAAGTTGTCCGTCGTGCCGGAGGAGTCCGAGCGGAAGAACACCGAGACGGACTCGTCGGGCAATGTGACGCCCGGGTTGGCCGCGGCGATCGCCGGGTCGTTCCACTTGGTGATCTTGCCCGAGAACAACTGGGCGATCAGAGTGGGCGTGAGGTTGAGCTTGGAGACGCCCTTGAGGTTGTAGGAGATCGCGATCGGGCCGGTCACCATCGGGATGTCGAGGGCCGTCGAGCCGCAGGCAGCGGACGCCTTGGCCGGCTCGCCCTTGGCCGGGCTCAGTTCGGAGTCCGATCCGGCGAAGTCGACCTGTTTGGCGATGAAGGACGTGATGCCGGCGCCGGATCCGGTGCCGTTGTAGGAGATCTTCGCGCCGGAGCACTTCGACTGGTATGCCGAGATCGCCTGCAGGATCGCGTTCTGCTGGGCGGTGGAACCTTCGGCGTTCAGGTTGCCGGAGAAGCAGTTGCCTGCGGCAGCTGCCGACGCCGTGCCGGCGGGGGCACCGCCGCCGGACGTGCTCGGCGAGCTGCTGGCGTTGCTGGCGCTACCGCACGCAGCGAGCGCAACCGCGGCGACGATGGCGACGCCGGAGGCGCTGCCGATACGCGTGATCTTCACGAGGTGGCCTTTCAGGAAGGGCAGGTCTGGAGTGCGGGTCGGACGCCCGTCCTGCCCGAAGGTAGGCAGGGTGCATGTCCAGCTACCACCTGATCGGTGAACGCCGGGTGAACTCGCTACGACGAGCCGATGAGCGATTCGGCGGGTCGGTGGCGCTCGATGCTCACGACCTGCGGCTCGTCACCGTTGCCCGCGATCTGGCAGACCAGCGCTTCACCCTTGTCCAGCCCGGCTGACGACACCTGCTCAAGCACGGCGGCGGCGGGAGCGTCGGGTGCGGTGAATCGGCGGACGGTGTCGAGCACGGCGGGCAGCACAGGTCGGTGGGTGCACAGCGCCGTCACCTGCGGATGCTGCAGTGCCTTGACGGTGTGCCGCGCGGCCTTGTCCGGAGTCTCGGCGAAGCCTTCCTCCGAAAGACCCTTACGCGGACGCAGTGTCAGCCCGGCAGCTGCGGCATACGGCTGCACCGTGGTGAAGCATCGTGCCGACGGTGAGGTGATGATCCGTTCGATGCCGTATGCCGCAAGGATCGGCACGAGCGCCTTCGCGTGCTGGCGACCGGCGTCGTTGAGAGGTCGGTCGGCGTCCTCGCCGCGCCATTCCTTGCGTGCCAGCGCCTCGCCGTGCCGCACGATGACGAACGGTCTGGTGTCCAGCCATCCGCGGGCATCGGCGTCGACGACAGCGTTGAGCTGCAGGGCATCGCGCACATAGCTGAACCGGCCCTGCGCCTGGGCAGGAGTCAGCCAGGCGAGCTGGTCGATCTCGTTGACGAGCTCGCCCGTGCCACCCATGATGCTGGCCGCCCAGTAGCGGATCTCCTTGAGCTGGCCGCGCTGCATCGAATACACCGAGCGGGGCAACGGAATGCCGAGCCGTGGCCGAAAACCTGTCTCCTCCAACACTTCTCGTGCAGCTGCGCCGGCCCAGGTCTCACCCGGGTCGAGCTTGCCCTTCGCCCACGACCAGTCGTCGTACTTCGGCCGGTGGACCAGCGCCACGCGCAACTGCCCGGCTTTGCGGCGCCACAGGACGGCTCCGGCTGCCGGCACCGTGTCCGGGCGCCGCAGGAAGGAATTCGACGTCACCGGCGACGCGCCTTGCGCTTGCGCTTGGCATAGGTCGCGAGCAGGTCCGCCTGCAGATCGCGCAATGGGTTGCCCTCGGCATCCAGGTGGTGCCGCTGCCAGCTGCCGTTGGGGTTGAGGTGCCACGACGAGGTGTCCGGCGACATGCCTTCGTCCAGCAGCCCGGCGAGGGATTCGAGTTGCTTGGGCGCTGCGATGCGGACCAGCGCCTCGACCCGGCGGTCCAGATTGCGGTGCATCATGTCCGCGCTGCCGATGAAGGTGACATCGTCCTCGCCCTCGACGGTGAAGCGGAACACCCGCGAGTGCTCCAGGAACCGGCCCAGGATCGACCGCACCCGGATGCCCTCCGAGAGCCCCTCGACACCCGGACGCATGGCGCAGATGCCACGCACCCAGATGTCCACCTCGACACCGGCCTGTGAGGCGCGGTAGCACGCGTCGATGATCTGCTCGTCCACCAGCGAGTTGACCTTGATCTGCACGCTCGCGGCGCGGCCGGACTCGGCTGCGGCGACGGTGCGTTCGATCTGCTCCAGCAGGCCGCTGCGCACCGAACGCGGAGCAACCAGAAGCCGTTTGAACTTGCTGCGTGGCGCCATGCCCGACAGCTGGTTGAACAGCCGCGACAGGTCTTCGCCGACGTCAGGGTCACAGGTGAGCAGGCCGAGGTCCTCGTAGAGCCGTGCCGTCTTGGGGTTGTAGTTACCGGTGCCGACGTGGGCGTAACGACGCATCTGTCCGCCCTCGTTCCGCACCACCAGGCACAGCTTCGCGTGCGTCTTGAGGCCGACCATGCCGTAGACCACGTGCACGCCCGCGCGCTCCAGTTTGCGGGCCCACGAGATGTTGTTCTGCTCATCGAAGCGGGCCTTGATCTCGACCACGGCCAGCACCTGCTTGCCGGCCTCCGCCGCGTCGATGAGCGAGTCGATGATGGGCGAGTCGCCGCTGGTGCGATACAGCGTCTGCTTGATCGCCAGCACCTGCGGGTCGGCGGCCGCCTGCTCCAGGAAGGCCTGCACCGACGTCGCGAACGAGTCGTACGGGTGATGCAGCAGTATGTCGCCCGCGCGCATCGCGGCCATCACATCCGACTGGGCGGCACGCTCCACCGGTGCCAGCTCGGGGTGGGCGGTCGCGACATACGGCGGCCAGCGCAGCTCCGAGCGGTCGAGGTCGGCGACAGCGTTCAGCCCGCGCAGGTCCAGCGGTTCGGGCAGGCGGTAGACCTCGTCGTCGCGCACGCCGAGCTCGCGCACCAGCAGATCCATGACGTGGTCGTCCATGTCGTCGGCGACCTCGAGTCGCACCGGCGGACCGAACCGGCGCCGGGTGAGCTCCTTCTCCAGGGCGGTGAGGAGGTTCTCGGCGTCGTCCTCCTCGACCTCGAGGTCCTCGTTGCGGGTGACCCGGAAGGTGAAGTGCTCGCGCACTTCCATCCCCGGGAAGAGGAACTGCAGATGCTCGGCCATGACGTCTTCGATGGCGACGAAACGCGCGTCATACAACTTGTCGTCGTTCTCGCCGGTCGGCAGCTGGATCAGTCGGGGCAGCAGCGGCGGCACCTTGACCCGCGCGAAGTGCTCGCGCTCGGTCTTGGGGTTGATCAGGATCACGGCCAGGTTGAGCGACAGTCCGGAGATGTAGGGGAACGGGTGTGCCGGATCGACCGCCAGCGGCGTGAGCACCGGATAGATCTGCGACCGGAACAAGTCGTTGAGGTGCACGCGATCGGCGTCGGTCCACTCGCTCGGTCGCACGATGCAGATGCCCTGATCGACGAGGGCGGGGCGGATGTGCCGTTGAAACACCTTGGCGTGCACCTGCATCAGCTCGTGCGCGGCGTGGCTGATCTCGTCGAGCACCTCACGCGGCTCGAGCCCGGACGCGGAGCGGACAGCCAGTCCGGTGGCGATGCGGCGCTTGAGCCCGGCCACGCGCACCATGAAGAACTCGTCCAGGTTGCTGGCGAAGATCGCCAGATAACGCGTGCGTTCGAGCAGCGGAATCAACGGGTCGCCTGCCAACTGCAGGACGCGCTCGTTGAACTGCAGCCACGAGATCTCACGGTCCAGGAACCGGTCGTCCGGCAGGTCGCCGGTGTCGTCGTCGGTGCCGAGTTCGGGCGCGACCCGGATGAACCGACCGTTGGCGCCGCGTGCGCGTTGCGCCGCCCGGGTCTGCAGCCGCACCAGCGACGCCTCGCTGGCGGCGGTCTCGTGCACGAGGTCATTCAGGTCGTCATCGCCGGACGTGCCGGGCTCGTTCTCCGAAGGCCCACCGGTGACCGGTTGGCCGTGGGTGTCGCTGCGGTGGGAGTCGAACTGGGAGATGGAGTGCTCGGGCTCGTCCATGCGCCTATCGTTGCAAAGCCCGCGTCAATGCGCACCACTCGGGAGCGCATACATCACGTCGATGCCCGTCCGGGTGAAGCCGAGGCGACTGTATGTCGCCACCGCCGCCGTGTTGTCGCCTTCGACATATAGCGAAATCTCTTGCACACCAACAGATTTCAGATGCTCCAGCCCGAGTGCTGTGACGGCACGCCCGAGCCCACGCCCTTGGTATGCCGGGGCGACGGCCACGACATACACCTCGCCCTCGTCGCGCTGTCCGGCTTCGACCTTGGTCCAGTGCGAGGCCGCCAGGGCGCCGGTGGAGCTGTCCTGGATCAGCAGCAGGCCGTTCGGGTCGAACCACGGCTCCGCCATCCGTTCAGCCAGGTCGGCGCGGGTCATCCGGCCCTGCTCGGGATGGTGCACGAATGCCGCGGAGTTCACCGCTAGCCAGGCGTCCTCGTCGCGACCGACCTCGAAGGGCCGGGCAGTGAAACCGTCCGGCAGCACCGGCGCCGTGACGGCCGGCTCACCGTCGACGGGGCGGCCCATCCGCCACAGGCTGCGCACAACGGTCAGTTGCAGAGATCGCGAGAGTGCTTGCGCAGCAGGCAGATTCGCGTGCGCCCAGAACTTCGACCCGGGGTGCTGTGCGAGTACCTCGGCCGCGATCGCCGAGCCGAGTCCACGTCGACGCATGTCCGGGTCGACGCACAGCTCGACCGATCCGTCGTCGGCGACGAACGCCCCGCCGGCCTCCCCGCGGGGTGCGCCCACCACCGATGCGCCATCTCGGCGCAGGCTCAGCCTGGTCGTCTCGGACAGCGGGTCGACACCGTCGGCGGCGGCGGCGCGGTCAGCGATGGCGAGGAACTGGGTGGGAGTCAGCACCCTGCCATGCTGCCGCACTCGCCGCCGCCGGGCGGTGTCAGGTGACGGATCGGTGCCCGGTCAGGGCAGGTAGTACATCGGGTTGGGCAGCTTGATCTGCAGGTCGTCGTAGCCGCCCTCCAGGTCGCTGTACTGGTCGCCGACCGACGCGACGATGTTGTAGCCCTCGGACTCGATGTACTTCCGTGTGCCCGACTTGTACTGAATCGTCGTGCACGTCGACCCGCACGTCAGGTACGCCGGGGGGTTGGTCTTGTTCTTCAGGAACAACCGGTCCGGGCCCATGGCCTCGGTGTAGCCCACCTTCTGCAGGTTGCCGACGGTTGCGCCCCGCTGGGTCTCCGGACGGCCGGTGATGAAGAAGACCGTGTAGCCGTGGGTGTTGACCCAGTTCACCAGGCTGGTCATGCCGGGGTTGGCCGGGAATGCCTCGGCATTGACGAAGTCCGCATTGGTGGCCGGCACATAACCGAACTGCGAATACACCTCGTAGTTATAGGTGTTCAGCGTCGTGTCGTCGATGTCGAAGACGACGGCAGGCTTGCCCTTCTCGCCCCTGCCCGCGTGCCAGTGCGCGAGCTGGTTCTGCAGGCGGGACTCGATGCCCTTCATCTCCTTGGCGTACGCGCCGGTCGGCGACGGTTCGGTGAGCGTGGTGAGCCCGAGCGAACTGGTCAGTGCAGCCGGCGCCGCGACCGTGGTCGAGCCGTAGTACGCCGTGATGGCGTCCTCGACGAGAGTGACGTTCGGAATGCTGTCGCCGCGGGTGGTCACGTGCGGCGGGGTGCCCGGCGGGCGGCCGGCGTGCGCATCGGCGTTCGCCATACTGCCGCCGACCAGGCCGGCGACGGCGAGCACAGCGCCGGCGATGATGGGGGTTGTGCGGGTGTGACGGGTTCTTGCTGACATGACGGTTGCTGCCTCCTGGTAGTGATCCCGAGGCTGTTCAGGGTGGCAGGAAACAACCCCGCGCGGGCTGTATGGCGCTGCCGAATCTTCGGTCCGGCCTCGTCCACCGGTGCGGGAAGCCCGTCAGGCGCTGGTGGTCTGTTCCTGGTGCCGCAGCTCGCCCGCGCCGACGAAGCGGTAGCCGACGTTGCGCACGGTGCCGATCAACGAGTCGTGCTCGGCGCCGAGTTTGGCGCGCAGGCGTCGCACGTGCACATCGACGGTGCGGGTGCCGCCGAAGTAGTCATAACCCCACACCTCTTGCAGCAGCTGCGCTCGCGTGAAGACCCGGCCCGGGTGGGCCGCCAGATGCTTCAGCAACTCGAACTCCTTGTAGGTCAGGTCGAGCGTGCGCCCGCGGATCCGGGCCGAATACGCCTCTTCGTCGATCGTGAGCTCGCCGGCAGTGATGCGGGTCGGCTCGTCGTCCTCGTCGGTGCTGGTCCTGCTCAACGCCAGACGCAACCGCGCCTCGACCTCTGCGGGTCCGGCAGTGTCGAGCACCACGTCGTCGACCTGCCACTCCGCGGTGAGTGCGGCCAGCCCGCCTTCGGTGAAGACAGCGACCAAGGGCGCTGACAGACCGGAACTACGCAACACGCGCGACAGCCCGCGGGCGCTCGCCAGGTCACGACGGGCATCCAGCAGCACGACGTCGCAGTCCGGTGGATCGACCAGAGCCTGTGGATCTGTCGGCAGGATCCGCACCCGATGCCCCAGCAGGCCCAGCGCTGGAAGCACCTCGATGCTCGCGCCAGGCGAGTCGGTGAGGAGCAGCAGGCGGGCCATGCCCTAAAACAATACGGGTACAACGTCGTAACCTCGACGTGTTCCGGCGCGGGCGTGAGCCGCGCCACATTCGACAAACGGAGACGCGATGGCACGGATCACGGTGCGCTACTGGGCGGCGGCAGCTGCTGCGGCCGGCGTCACGCAGGAGTCCGTCACGGCGAGCACTGCGGCGCAACTACGGTCGGCCGCTGTTGAAGCACACCCTGCTCTGGCACCCGTGTTCGCTGTCGCGTCGGTGCTGGTGGACGGCCGACGGGTCGAGGGCGAGGCGCCGTTGCCGGACGGGTGCACGGTCGAGGTCCTCCCGCCGTTCGCCGGTGGGTGATGCAAGGATGCGCGTTGTGTCCGAACCCTCGACCGCCGCACCTGCCACCCGATCCGCCATCTCGCTCGGCGCAGTCAGCCTGGTCGCCGGAGTGGTTGTCGCCGCGGCCCTGATCGTCGGCGCGATCGCCGGACACCACGTGACCGCCTACGTCTTCGCCGTCGCCGGGCTGGGACTGTCGTGGGGCTGGCCGGTCCTGATCGATGCGCCGCGGCCCGCGGGCAGTTCGATCGTCCTGGCGATCGGCACGGTCGGTATGACGGGGGTTCTGTTGCTCTCGGGTCACCACGACGGAATGCGCGCCCTGAGCGCCGTTCTGGCGGTGGCGTTGGTGCTGGCGTTCCTGCACGAACTGGTGCGCACCGACGGGCGCGCGTCGCTGGTGCTGTCCATCGCCGGCACCTGTCTGGGACTGGCGTTTCTGGCCAGTGGTGCGACCTACGCCGCCGCAGCCTTCCACCATCACGGTTCCGAAGCCGTCGCGGTGACGGCGGGCGCGGCGTGCCTCGGCCTGCTCGTCCACGGAACCTTGGGGCGGACGCACGCAGCCGAATGGTCGGTGCCGGTGAGTCTCGCGCTGGGTGCCGTGCTCGGACTCGTCGTGGGTCTGTCGTCCGGCACCCGCTGGAACATTCTGCTGCTGGCCGGTCTGATCGCTGCAGCAGTGGCGGCGGCCGTGCGTCGCGTGGTCGACGCCGACGGCACCACGACTGCGGCGACAGTGGCCTACGGGGCCGCGGCGATCCTCGCGCCGGGCATCTGCGCGTATGCCGCGGTGTGGATCCTGGCGCACTGACCGGTCACGGCCGTGGTCAGCGGACCCGGTTGCTACTCCTTGCCGACCTTCTTCAACTCGGCCGAGACGTGGCTCTGCAGCGACTCACCCATGGCGGCCATGTCCATCGCCCACATCATGTTCGAATTCACGTAGCCGTAGAGACGGGACGCGGCGGCATACTCCTTGGCCGCCGGGCTGCGCAGCACCCCGTCGGTGCGTAACTCGATCTTCGCCGGAGAGGTATTGCCGTAGTACAGCTCGACGATGCCGGTCGGATGGGTCAACAGCAGTTCGACCTCGTTGTCCGGCAGCGGACGCCAGAAACCCAACTCGGTCGCGAGCGGTCGCACCTTCTCGCCGGCGTCGTCGAGCAACCACGTGCGCGACTCCCAGCGCAGGAACGGCCTGCCGTCATGGGTGCAGATGACCTCTTGGCCGAAGTTCGCCGACTCGATCGTGGGATAGCCGACCACGCCTGCTCCCTCCCAGCGGCCGATCAGCCAGGCGAGGGGAGCGAGGTCACGAGGCAGGTCAAGGTCGAGTTCGAACGGCACTTGAGCGATGGTATCGGTTGCCTCGATCAGTGGATGTCGTTCTTTCCGTAGGTGTAGGTCGACATCTTGTCGTGGTAGAGCGCCTGACCCAGTGCCTTCATCTGGGTCGTGTTGACGATGTCGATGGACCCGGCGACAGGGTTGCTGCCGAATCCGCTGAACGGCGCGGTGTAGTACGTGATGTCGCTCGAGCGCACGTTGCGCAGGTTGAACGCCAGATTGCGCAGGTCGCTGCTGGAGGTTGCGGCGTCGACCTGCATGTATTTCGTCAGGTCGTTGACGGTCTCGGCCAGCTTGATCGGATTGAGCAGGGTGCCCGCGCTGAGGGTCTTCTTCAGCACCGCCTTGATCCACTCCTGCTGGTCGCGGCCGCGATCGATGTCGCCCTCGGCCAACTGGTGACGTTCACGCACGAACTGGAGTGCCTGTTGGCCGTTCATCTTGTGGTATCCCTGGGAGAAATCTCCGAAACCGCGCTCGTCGAACGCCTGTGGCACGTAGATGTCGACACCGCCGAGGTCGTTGGTCAGATCCGCGAAGCCCTGGAAGTCGATGACGGCGTAGCGGTTGATGGTGACGCCGCCGAGCAGGTCGGAGATCGTCTCCGCGAGCAGCGCAGGCCCACCGAAGGCGTAGGCGGCGTTGATCTTGTTCTTGTCGTGGCCAGGTATGGCGACGTACAGGTCACGCGGGAAGTGGATGACCTGGGCGGTCTTGTAGCCCTTGCTGATGTGCACGAGTTGGATGACGTCGGAACGCGCGCCCGCCGAGACGTCGGTCACCGACCCGGAGCGCGTGTCGGTACCGATGAGCAGGATGTTCTGCGAGTTGCCTGCGTCGGCGGCGGGGGGAACGGTGCTCTTGGGCAGGGCGACGCCGTGCGTGAGGTTGCGATCCAGGATGTGGTTCAGATAGAGCGCGAATCCGCCGACGGCCACGGCGATGATCACGATGATCGACAGCAGGCTCAGCAGGGTGACTTTGAGGAAGCCGGCCTTCTTCTTCGGGCGACGGCTTCGCCCACCGACCGTTCCTGCGGCTGCGCCCCCTTCGCTCACATCGTCCGAATCGCCCCCTGCAGCGGCGTCGGTACCCGCGTCGACGGGCACCGGTTGGGTGTGGTCTTCGGCGCCTGGCTCCTCATGCGTCATGGCCGGGAGTGTAGATGGGATGCCCGCTGGATGGAGAATGTCCGGCCGCGACGTACGCTGAAACGGTGACCGCCGACACCTCCTCCGCCCTGCTCGCCCGACCCGGCGCGGTGTCCGGCGATGGTGTCGATGCCGGGGTCGCAGCGCACTACGGAGACCCGATGCGCGAGCAACGACTGCTGTCCGAAGGCCTGGCCGTCGTCGACCTGTCGCACCGCGGCGTCGTCACCGTCACCGGGCCCGACCGACTCTCCTGGTTGCACTCGATGACCACCCAGCAGCTGACCGGCCTGGCGGCATACACCTCGACCGAGTCGCTCGTACTCAGCCCGCACGGCCACATTGAGCACGCGCTGCACGTCGTCGACGACGGCACGACGACGTGGCTGTCGGTCGAGCCCGGCACCGCTGATGCGCTCGTCGCCTGGCTGGAGCGGATGAAGTTCATGTTGCGCGTCGAGGTGGCCGATGTCTCCGACCGGTACGCCGTCCTCGGTGAGCCGATCGATGCTGAGTCGACCGCAGCGGAGTTGAGCAGCCGCGGCGTGATCGCCTGGCGTGACCCGTGGCCCGGGCTCGGGCCCGACACTGCGACGTATGCCGCGGCGAACCCCCACCCCGGCGAATCGCGGGTATGGCGCGAGCTCATCGTTCCCCGTGCCCAACTGGATGCCGAGGTGGGCGACCGCCCGCTGGCAGGCACTTGGGCAGCGGAAGCCCTCAGGGTGGTGGCCTGGCGGCCACGTCTGCGCCTGGACACCGACCACCGGACGATTCCGCACGAACTCGACTGGCTGCGCACGGCGGTTCATCTGCACAAGGGGTGTTATCGCGGCCAGGAAACCGTCGCGCGGGTCCACAACCTCGGCCGGCCGCCGCGCCGGCTGGTGTTCCTGCACCTCGACGGCTCAGGGCACGTGCTGCCCGATGCCGGGGCCGAGCTCGTGATCGCCGACGGGGAGCGGCCGGTCGGCCGCATCACGTCCGTGGTTCGCCATGCGGAGGACGGTCCTGTCGCACTCGCTGTGGTCAAGCGCTCCACGGATCCGCAGGCAGTGCTGCATGCCGGTCCCGTGTCGGCGGCCCAGACGGTCATCGTCGAGCCGTAGTCCACCCGACCCTGCGACTGCAGGAACGGCGGTTGTCAAGGGCTTGTGAGCGAGGTCACGCTAACTATGGCTTGCAACTTGCTAACTACAGCAAGCATAATGTTACTCGTGAGTCCGAATCCGGTGGGTGACGTGGGTAGCTACCTGAAGGACCAGCGTCAGCAGGCGCAGTTGTCCTTGCGGCAACTCGCCGAACGCACCGGAATCTCCAACCCGTATCTCTCGCAGATCGAACGCGGTCTGAAGAAGCCGAGCGCCGAGATCCTGCAGGCCCTCGCGAAGGGGTTGCGGATCTCGGCCGAGCAGTTGTACGTGCATGCCGGGATTCTCGAAGCGTCTCCGGACGCCGCCGAGACCCAGGCCGATGCGCGAGCGGCCATCCGGCTGGACCCACGCCTGACGGACAAGCAGCGCAAGGTGCTGCTCGATGTCTACGACTCTTTCGTCGAGGACTGACGCAGGAGTCGCACAGGCGGTTATCGCCGACTGTGCACGAGAAATGTTGTTGCCCAAAGCGAACCGAAGTACCACGAAAGGACCGGCCATGGCCGCCACCGACCAGCTCCGCAAGAACCTCGACGCGACCCCGCTGTACGCACTCGTCGGTGCGGCGGACGTCGCAGTGTCCGGCGTGCGTGACGCGCTCACCCGAGTCGGCGAGCGCGCCGGCTCTGCGCTGACCGAACTGTCGCCGAAGAACGTGCAGACCCGCATCTCCGGCGCGGTCGTCGACGTGCGTGATCAGGCGCTGTCCCTGCCGTCGCGGGCGACGCAGCGCTACGAGGCCGTTACCGGCGACCTCGAGAGCTCCTACAACGAACTCTCCGACGGTTACCTCGATTTCGCCGAGCGTGGCGAGAAGGTCATCGGCGAACTGCGCCGTCAGCCGGTCGCGCAGAAACTGTCCTCGCGTGTCGACAGTGCGGTCGACCAGAGCCGCTCCGCGGTCAAGTCCGCCCGCAAGACCGCGCGCGACACTCAGGGGACCGCTGTGAGCACCGCCTTCGCAGCCCGCAAGGAAGCCGCCAAGAACGTCGCCAGCCTGGCCGGCCGGGTCGGCTCGCAGGCCGGCAAGGTCGAGGCCGAGGCCGCCACCGCGGCCCGCAGCAGCGCCGCCAAGGAGGGCGCCGCCAAGCCGACCGCCAAGAAGCCCGGTCGCAAGCCGGCCCGCAAGACGATCGCCGGCAAGGCCACTGCCACCAAGACCACCGCCAAGGCGCCGGCCAAGAAGGCTCCGGCGAAGCGGACCACCGCCAAGAAGGCTGGTCCGGCCAAGAGCACGCAGTCCGCTCAGACCACGCCGGCTGCCTCGGCGCAGGCCACTCCGGCTGCGGCGTCCGAGCAGGCTTGAACGCTCCCGTTGCAGTTCTGACCGACTGCACCTGATCGGCGCGCTGCCGGTCCCACGAACTCGTGGGACCGGCAGCGCGTCTTTGGCTGTGCATCGCCGCGGCAGCAGCCGCATCATGCGACCGCAGTTGTCGCCGCACAGCCGACTCGGGGAGCCGACTACCGGGTACGTCTGGTGGCCCCCTATCGTCGGCCCGGTGACCAGTTCTGCTGATGCCCTCGCCGCGGCCCCTGTCCTTGCCCAGGTCGACCGAAACGGTTTCGTGGAGTCCGTGCACCACGGTGTCGCGGTCATCACTGGCCCCGACGGATCCGTCGAGTTCGCCGCCGGCGATGCGAGTGCTCCCTGCTTCCCGCGCTCGTCCAACAAGCCGATCCAGGCGCTGGCGATGCTGCGCGCCGGGCTGACGCTCGGGGACCCGAGACTGCTCGCGCTGGCGTCGGCGAGTCACTCCGGTGAGGACTTCCATCTCGCCGGCGTGCTCGAAATCCTCTCGGGCGCGGGCCTTTCCGAGACCGACCTGCAAAACACCCCCGACCTGCCGTATGACGAGCAGGCTCGCCGGGAATGGCTGCGCGGCGGGCGCGACGCCACCTCACTTGCGCAGAACTGCTCCGGCAAGCACGCCGCGATGCTCGCGACCTGCGTGGCCGCCGGCTGGGACACCCGCACCTACCGCGACCCTGAGCATCCGCTGCAGCAGCTGATGGCTCAGACCCTCGCCGACCTCGCCGGAGAACCGGTCGCGGCCACCGGTATCGACGGCTGCGGCGCACCCGTCATGGCCATCTCGCCGGGCGGTCTCGCACGGGCCTTCGGCCGGATCGCCGGTGCGGCCGACGGAACCGACGAGGCGAGGGTGCGAGACGCCATACGTGAGCGGCCGGAGTATCTGGGTGGCACCCGACGCGACGTGACCGCGCTGATCCGCGGAGTCGACGGTCTCATCGCCAAGGATGGCGCCGAGGCGGTCTACGCAGTCGGTCTGGCGGACGGACGCGGTTTGGCGGTCAAGATCGCCGACGGCTCACAGCGAGCCCGGCCGGTCGTGATGGCGGCGCTGTTGCGGCGTGCCGGCATCGACGGCGATGCGGTCGACGCGCTCGCGCACAGCGAGATCCTCGGGCATGGGGCACCGGTCGGCGCGGTGCGCGCCATCGGCATCTGACTCGCGGGGTCAGGAGTCGTGGGTGGCGGCCTCACAGGTGGCACCTGACTGATCGTGGATGGCCGGCGATGTTTGACGGTTAGGCTGACCGCCATGGGAACAACGTTCTTCCACCTGCAGGCCTACGTCGGGCTCGTGCTCGGCGTGATCCTGTTCGCGATGCAGGTGTTCGCCTTCATCGACTGCCTACGGCGCCGCAGCGACGCCTTCACCGCGGCGGGCAAGCTGAGCAAGCCCGCGTGGCTGGCGATCACCGGTGTTGCAATGGTGCTCGGGTTCTTGTCGATCGAGGCTCCGCTGAGCATCTTCGAGATCGTCGCAGTCGTCGGCGCGGCGGTCTATCTGGCCGATGTACGCCCCGCCATACAGCGGGTTCTGGGGAACGCACGCAGCAACCAGAACGGCCCCTACGGTCCGTGGTGAGCTCGGACTCCGGTCTGCGCACGCTCGCGCCCCGCACCTCGCTGCTGCCGACCCGCGACGGCGCCCTCGAATATCTCGTCACCGGATCTGGTTCTCCCACAACTGTTTTCGGTCACGGCCTTGCCGGTTCCATTGCGACGACCCGACCATTCGGATCGTCCGTCGCCGGATCCCGCGCGTTCTTCCACTTCCGCGGACACGGCGCGTCCTCCTCGCCCGAGACCCCGTGGACGTATGCCGCGCTCGCCGGTGAGTTGCGCGCCGTCGCCGACCATGTCGAAGCCTCGCGAGCGCTCGGCGTCTCAATGGGTGCCGGTGCGCTGAGCCACCTGCTGGGCGAGACGCCGGACCGCTTCGAGCGACTGGTCTTCGTCATACCGGCGGTGCTCGACACCCCGCGCACCGATGCCGCCCTCGACCGCCTGATCCGGATGGGCGAACTGGCGCAGGACCGCGACGTCGACGCCGTAGCCGAACTCATGCTCGAGGAACAACCGGCCGCGATGCGCGACCGGCCCGAGGTCCGCGGATGGTGCCATGACCAGGCCGCGACGATCGTGCGCACCGATGTGAGTCGGGCGCTGCGCAGCATCCCGCACGAGGTGGCCCTTGCCGATCGGTCGGTGCTGCGCGGTGTGACCGCGCCTGCACTCATCCTGGCGCAGCAGGACGATCCGGCGCACCCGGTGTGGGTGGCGGAAGAGCTCGCGCGGCTGTTGCCGCATGCCCGGCTGGAAGTCCTTCCGCCCGGCGGCATCCTGTGGTCGCATCGGCCGCTGGTGCGATCGCTCATCGGGGAGTTCCTGGCGTGATCGAACGGCTCGAACCGCGGATCCAGAACTACGCCTGGGGTTCGCACACGGTGCTCGCTGCTCTCACGGGGCGCAATGGGCCGACGGTTGCGCCCGAGGCGGAACTGTGGATGGGCGCCCATGAAGCGGCGCCCGCCGGCATCGCGGGATCGACCCTCGACAGGGTGATCGCCGCCGACCCGGTCGGAGTGCTGGGCGCGGCGTGCGCGCAGCGGTTCGGCGGCCGGCTGCCCTTTCTGCTGAAGGTCCTGGCGCCCGAACGCGCGCTGTCGATCCAGTGCCACCCGAACGCGCAACAGGCGATCGACGCCCCGTCAGGCACGTATGGCGACCGGTGGCCCAAGCCGGAAGCGCTCATCGCGGTCACCGACTACGAGATCTTCGTCGGTCTGCGGCCGTATGCCGAGACCGCGGCCTTCCTGCGTTCTTTGAACCTGTCACGCATGGACGCCGTACTGGCGCACTGCGACGTAGCGCCGCAGCCCGCGCAGGCGCTGCTGGCGAGCCTGCTGCAGACGAGCGACGACGCGCGAGCGACCCTGGTTGCCGAAGTCGTCGACGCCATCGGCGAGCACTCGGACACCGACACCACCGTGGCGGCGGTGCTTCGGATCGCGCAGCAGTTTCCCGGGGACATCGGGTTGGTGGTCTTGTTGACGATGGTCCACCGGATCCTGCGACCCGGCGACTACGTCTTCCTGCCCGCAGGAGTGCTGCACGCCTATGTCCGAGGCACCTGCGTGGAGATCCTGGCCAACTCCGACAACATCGTGCGGGCAGGCCTGACTCCCAAGGCGATCAACATCGAGGAGTTGCTGCGCATCGTCGACGTCGATCAGGCGATGGTCCCGCAGCAAGGCACCGGCGACCGGGTGCACTCCTTTCCCGCGCAGACCCAGCACTTCCAGTTGCACGTGGTCGGAGGGGGAGCCGGGCCGGTCGCGCTGCCCGGCGCCGGCGCCCCGCGCATCGCGCTGGCTCTGGACGACGAGGTGACGGTTTCGTCCGCTGAGGGCTCGGTCGTGCTGGCGCCGGGTCAGTCGTGCTTTTTGGATGCCGGAGCCGATGGCGTGACGGCTACCGGTCCGGGCCGGCTGTATCTCGCTGCGGTGCCTGCTGAGGTCGTGACGGTCTGATCGGTCGGCGTCCGCCGGGTTCGAGGGTGCGTCGATTTGGCCGCCATGCGGGTGCTCCCCTACCCTTGGGGTACCGAAGACCGCAGGTCACTGTCGTCGCGCTCGCGCGCCGACAGCCGAAGGTCCCGCAGCGAGCGGGCGACCCGCGCAGGTGAGCACGGCTGCACGACCAGCCACGGCATACAGCTCGTATGCCGCCCGGTCGTTTCACGCCCCGGCGCATCTGCGACCGGGGCGCTTTTTGTTGCTGGACCTTGGATGGCCGGTGGGATTCCTCATCATTCACCGATCAAGGAGGTCCGCATGGCCAAGTCCGACAAGTCGGCTGCCATCGCCGAGCTCACGGGACAGTTCCGTGACTCGGGTGCGGCCGTGCTGACGGAGTACCGCGGTCTGTCCGTGGCCCAGCTCACCGAGCTGCGTAACTCTCTGCGTGAGCACGCGACCTATTCCGTGGTGAAGAACACGCTGACCAAGCGCGCCGCCGCCGAAGCCGAAGTCACGGCTTTCGACGGCCAGCTGCAGGGTCCGTCCGCGATCGCCTTCATCACCGGGGAACCGGTCGAGGCGGCCAAGGTGCTGCGTGACTTCGCCAAGGCAAACCCTCTCCTGGTGATCAAGGGCGGCGTGCTTGACGGCAAGGCCCTGTCATCGGAGGACATCACCAAGCTTGCGAGCCTCGAGTCTCGCGAGACCCTGCTCGCCAAGTTGGCCGGCGCGATGAACGCGTCGCTCAGCCAGGCGGTCTACCTCTTCGCCGCGCCGCTGTCGCAGACCGCTCGGGTCGTCGACGCGCTGCGCGCCAAGGTCGAGACCGAGGGCCCGGTCACCGCCGACGCCCCGGCCGCTTCCGCCGAAGAGACCCCCGCCGAGGCCCCGGCCGAGGCAGGCACCGACGTCGCCGAGGGTGGCGACGAGAACTGACGCTGCACAGCGTCATGTTCGACAGATCAGAAGCACCCACGCCACTCACGGCATACGACCTCGGTCGTTAACGAAACGAAAGGTTGCCAACCATGGCAAAGCTCAGCACTGAAGAGCTCCTTGAGGCCTTCAAGGAGATGACCCTGATCGAGCTCAGCGAGTTCGTCAAGGAGTTCGAGGACACCTTCAACGTCACCGCCGCGGCCCCCGTGGCCGTCGGTGTTGCTCCGGCCGGCGGCGCCGCTGCCGGTGGCGACGAGGCCGCGGAGCAGGATGAGTTCGACGTCATCCTCGCCGCTGCCGGCGACAAGAAGATCCAGGTCATCAAGGAGGTCCGCGCGCTGACCTCCCTCGGCCTGAAGGAAGCCAAGGACCTCGTGGACGGCGCCCCCAAGCCCGTCCTGGAGAAGGTCGACAAGGCTGCGGCCGAGAAGGCCAAGGAGCAGCTCGAGGGCGCCGGCGCGACCGTCGAACTCAAGTGAGCCACGCGGTCGCCTGACCGCTGCAGCATTGCCGAAAGCGTGTCCAGCCCTCACGGGCCGGGCACGCTTTCGTCGTTCCCGGCCGCGCCGGACGCGAAAATTTCTGCCAATTTGCTGATATCGATTGACCAAGAAATGTTGAAGTGGTTTGATTCCGATGATCGATCGCGAGCGAATATGTTCGATTTGCTCGGATCGCCACGGCGCTGTGGCGCATTCATTGGGAGGCCAACATGGTCAAGTCAGCACCTTCGACCCCTGCTCAGGACATCGCTCGGCGCCTTGGAATGGGCGCTCCGATCGGCCGGCGGACCGTCCTGAAATCCGCCGCCGTCACCGCAGGCGCCGGGTTGCTCGCAGCCTGTGGCACCAAGGGCAGTGGCGGCAGCACGGGCAAGCAAAGTGGTGGCGGCAACTCCGTCACGTTCGGCTCCAACTACTCCGACCCCGCTCCGAAGGAAGCCTTTGCGGCGCTGATTTCCGCTGCGGAGAAGAGCACCGGTGTCAAGGTCAAGATCAACACCACCGACCACAACACCTTTCAGAACAACATCAACTCCTATCTGCAGGGGTCCCCTGACGACTTGTTCACCTGGTTCGCCGGCTACCGCCTGCAGACCTTTGCCAGCAAGGGGTTGATCGATCAGATCGACGACGTCTGGGACACGATCGGCAGCAACTTCTCCGCGCCCGTGCAGGACCTGTCCAAGGGCGCCGACGGGCACTACTACCTCGTGCCGATCTACAACTACCCGTGGGTGGTCTTCCAGAACATGACCGTGTGGAAGAAGAACGGTTATGAGGTCCCGACGACCTGGGACTCGTTGATCACGCTGTGCAAGCAGATCAAGAAGGACGGCCTGATCCCGTTCGCGTTCGCACAGAAGGACGGCTGGCCGGCCCTCGGGACGTTCGACATCCTCGACCTCCGGCTCAACGGATACGACTTCCACATGCAGCTGTGCCGGCATCAGGTGCCGTGGACCGACCCGCGAGTCACGACGGTCTTCGAGCACTGGGCGGAGTTGCTGCCCTACTGCCAGGCCGGCGCCACCGGGCGCATCTGGGAGGACGCGGCCAAGACGCTCGAGTCCGGGCAGGCCGCCATGATGTTCCAGGGCACCAACCAGGTCGCCGCGCAGTATGTCGCCGACAATGCCGATCTGTCGGCTCTCGACTTCTTCGTCTACCCCGAGATCAACCCGCAGTGGGGCCAGGACTACATGGATGCCCCGGCGGACGGCTTCTGCATCTCCTCCAAGGCCAAGAACGTCACCGCCGCCAAGAAGCTGCTCGAATACATCGGCACCGGTGCCGCGGAGTCGGCCTACCTGAAGTACGACCAGTGGGACGTCGCGGTGGCCAAGGACGCGACGGTTCCGTCATACAACGCGATCCAGAAGAAGTCCGTCGAGGTCATCAGCCAGTGCAAGCAGGTCTCGCAGTTCATGGACCGCGACAGTGACGGCGGCTTCGCCGACAACACGGTGGCCGCCGCCTTCGACACGTTCATCAACAACCCGACGATGAGCGAGGCCAAGTCGATCCAGTCCAGCCTCGAGGCGCAAGCCAAGACGGTCTTCGCCTCCTGATGACCACAGGCTCTCTCGACGGTCCGGCGAAGTCAGCATCGCCGGCCCGTCGCAAGCTCCCGCGGGGGCGTCGCATCGCGGCGCTGTCGAAGCGGGACAAGGTGCTTGTCGCGTTGATGCTGGGGATCCCGCTCGCGGCGGACCTGCTGTTCATCTGGCTGCCTGCGGTGGCCACCGTCGGTTTGTCCTTCACCAGTTGGGACAATCTCGGTGGGTTCAGCTCGATCAAGATGACCGGCCTGGCGAACTACAAGTTCGCCGCGCAGACCGACCCACAGTTCTGGCCGGCAGTCGAGCACAACATCATCTGGCTGCTGGTGTTCGTCTGCGTGGCGACCCCGTTGGGCATGCTGTTCGCCGTCATCATCGACCGCAACATCCGTGGCAGCAGGATCTATCAGAGCGTGCTGTTCCTGCCGGTGATGCTCTCGCTCGCCTTGATCGGCATCATCTGGGAGCTGATCTATTCACCGAACTACGGTCTGATCAACAGCATCATCGGGCGGACCGGCAACAACGACGCGATCGACTGGCTCGGCAACTCCCACACCAACCTGTGGGCGGTGCTGGTGGAGGCCAGTTGGCGTCAAGCGGGATACGTCATGGTGCTCTACCTGGCCGGACTCAAGGCGGTCGACCCGACACTGCGCGAAGCGGCGCAGATGGACGGTGCCGGAGCGTGGATGACCTTCCGCAAGGTGATCTTCCCGGTGATGAAGCCGATCAACATCGTGATCCTGGTCATCACGGTCATCGAGTCGTTGCGCGCCTACGACCTCGTCTACATCACCTCCGGCGGCAACACCGTCCTGCCGGGCCTGGAGATGCTCTCGATGCTGGTCACCGAGTGGATCATCGGTCAGACCCAGCGCATCGGTTACGGGTCGGCGCTGGCCGTCGTGCTGTTGCTGGTGTCGCTGGTGCCGATCTGCATCTTCCTCTACACCAACTTCCGCGAGGAGGACGCAGCATGACCGCGGCCAGCATCCCGGCGGCCCCTGCCAAGCGGCGCAACCGGGGACAGCTCGCCTCGACGATCTTCATGATCGTCATGACTGTCCTGTGGATCGTGCCCATCCTGTTCGCGCTGTATGTCGCGCTGCGTCCTATCGCGAGCACGTCCAAATACGGCTACGTCTCGCTGCCGCACGGCGGGCTCACCCTGAGCAACTTCACCAATGCCTGGACGCAGGGCCAGATGGTGCACTACTTCCTCAACTCGGTGTGGATCACCGTGCCGGCGGTCATCCTGACGTTGGCGATGGCATCGGCGGTCGCCTTCATCCTGACCCGGGTCAAATTCCGCGGCAGCATTGCGCTGCTGATCCTGTTCACGGCGGGCAACCTCTTGCCGCAGCAGGCCATCATCACGCCGTTGTACTGGATCTACACCCAGTTGGAGGTGCCGACCTTTCTGAGCTCGTCCGGTGTTCTCTACAACACCTACCTCGGGCTGATCATCATCAACGTCACCTTCCAGCTCGGCTTCTGCACCTTCGTGCTGAGCAATTACATGAAGTCGATCCCGGCCGAGATGTATGAAGCCGCCCGGGTCGACGGCGCCGGATTGTTCACCCAGTGGTGGCGGCTGACCCTGCCGATGTGCCGACCCGCTCTGGCCGCGCTGGCGACGTTGCTCACGACGTGGATCTACAACGACTTCTTCTGGGCGACCGTGCTGATGTCGACCGGAAGCAAGCGGCCGATCACCTCGGCACTCAATGACCTGCAGGGCCAGTTCGTGAGCAATCAGAACATGATTGCGGCAGCCGCTCTGATTGCGGCGATCCCGACGCTGGTGGTGTATCTGGTGCTGCAGAAACAGTTCGTCGCGGGACTCTCTCTCGGTTCGAGCAAAGGCTGACACGCGGCGAAACAGTGTTTCGCCGAATGTTGGGGAGCGCCGTTCGTAGCCGACTTCACCGGGCCTCGGACCCACCGGACGCCGGCGCCGGACTCAGAGCTGACCTGAGTTCGGCGTCGGTTCTTTGCGTGTGAGCGCAGTGCTCGTCGGGCGCGCGATTCGACCTGTGCGGCTGATGGCCTCGCCCCTGCGGGTGACCCGCCGGTACTCACGGCAGATCGTCTGCGAGATGACTAAGCGAGCGCTTAGTCAGCGCGCTACTCTGGGGTTCGGAAGCCCTCAACGAGGAAGGTCTGTTTCCTATGCACTTGCACCTGACCGCCGAAGACGCTGCCTTCCAGCAGCAGATGCGGGAGTTCTTCACCACCCAGGTTCCGCAGGACCTGCGTCAGCGCTGGGCAGCGGGCGGAGAGCCGTCTGCCGACGACATGCGCCAGGCGCAGCGGATCTTGAACGAAGCCGGCCTGGCGGTGCCGCACTGGCCCGTCGAGTGGGGCGGCAAGGAGTGGTCCCAGCTGCAGCGCCACATCTACCTGCAGGAGATGCAGGACGCCAGCGTCCCGCCGCCACTGGCGTTCAACGCCAACATGGTCGGCCCGGTCATCGCGGCCTTCGGTTCGCAGGAGCTGAAGGAGCGCTTCCTGCCGCC
The DNA here is from genome assembly GCF_007829035.1 of Rudaeicoccus suwonensis. Taxonomy (NCBI): domain Bacteria; kingdom Bacillati; phylum Actinomycetota; class Actinomycetes; order Micrococcales; family Dermacoccaceae; genus Rudaeicoccus; species Rudaeicoccus suwonensis. Next base: position 32,858 of record NZ_VIVQ01000006.1, on the reverse strand, counting down.
GACGGCCAATCTCGACATCTGGTGGTGCCAGGGCTTCTCCGAGCCGAACGCCGGCTCCGACCTCGCCAGCCTGCGCACCTCGGCGGTGCTCGAAGGTGACGAGTGGGTCGTCAACGGCCAGAAGACCTGGACCACCCTCGGCCAGCACGCCGACTGGATCTTCGCGCTGGTCCGCACCGAGCCCGATGCGCCCAAGAAGCAGATGGGCATCTCGTTCCTGCTGATCGACATGAAGTCACCCGGGGTCACCGTCCGGCCGATCCAGCTCATCGACGGCGGCCACGAGGTCAACGAGGTCTTCTTCGAAAACGTCCGTGTGCCCGCCGACCAACTCGTCGGCGAGCGCGGCCAGGGGTGGACCTACGCCAAGTTCCTCCTCGGCAACGAGCGCGTCGGTGTCGCCCCGGTCGGCAGCATCAAGCGCCGACTCGCCGATGCCAAGTCCTATGCCGCTGCCACTCGCGACGGAAACGGATCGCTGTTGGATCAGCCACTTGTCGCCGCACGCATCGCCGAGCTCGAATCCCAGGTCGCAGCACTCGAACTCACCGTGCTGCGCGTCGCCGGCAATTCCAAGGAGGGTAAGCCGGACCCGGTGTCCTCGATCCTCAAACTGCGCGGCAGCCAGCTGCAGCAGGACGTCCTCGAGCTCATAGCGGACATCGCCGGTCCGGCTTCACTGGAGTGGAAGCGCGGCGACGACAGCGAGACCGAGGCGTGGGCCGCGCTCGCGACACCGACCTATCTCAACTTCCGCAAGGCGTCGATCTATGGCGGCTCCAACGAGGTGCAGCGCAGTGTCATCGCCTCGGCGATCCTCGGACTGAAAGGCTGAACGCACATGGATTTCACCTTCGACGACGAACAGAAGGCACTGCGCGACGCGGTGCGAGACCTCGCCGGGCGCCATACGCCGGCCAGCAGCGGCGGGGACGTTCCTGTCGGGCCGGGCAAACACGACGCGGCAGCGTGGTCGGCGATCGCCGACATGGGTCTGCTCGGCCTCGCGTTCGGTGAGGATGTCGGTGGAGCCGGTGCGTCCGCGGTCGAATTGAGCCTCGCAGCAACCGAACTCGGCCGTGGCCGGTTGGTGACCGCCTACGCCGACGCGATGGTCGCTGCGGAGTTGATCAACCGCGCGGGGACTGCCGAACAGAAGGCGGCGTTCCTGCCGGATCTGCTCGACGGCAGTTCGCTGATCGTGCCCGCGCTCGCGGAGCCTGGTCGCGCATGGTCGCTCGCGGCATACGACGTGACGGCCGAGGGGGAGGGCGACTCGGTCGTCCTCACCGGCACCAAGGAGCCCGTGCCGTATGCCGATGTCGCGACGCACCTCGTCGTGACCGCCCGCGCCGGTGACCGGACCGGTGTCTACCTCGTGGCCGACCCGCAGGTGTCCGGAGCGCGGGTGCACTTCGACGCGACCCCCGCCATACAACTCGGGTCGCTCGACGACGCGCCGGCGGCGATCGAGGCGGCGGTCAACCTCGGGATCCTCGCGGTCGTGAGCGAGGCGCTCGGCGCGATGGATGCCGCGCTGCCCATGACGGTCGAATACCTCAAGACCCGCAAGCAGTTCGGCGTTCCGCTGGCAGCCTTCCAGACGCTCACGCAGCGCGCGGCCGACATGTACGTCTCACTGGAACTCGCGCGCAGCACGGTCCTCTTCACCGCAATGGCCCTGGCCGACGACCCGCTCGACTCCGCAGCCGCGTCGCGCGCCAAGGTGCAGGTGGGGCAGTCCGGCCGGCACATCGGGCAGGAGGCCATCCAGTTGCACGGTGGCATCGGCATGACCGCCGAGTATGCCGTGGGCCATTACACCGCGCGGCTGACTGCGATCGAGCACACCTTCGGTGACACCCGGTGGCACCTGGCCCGGCTCAGCGCCTCGCTGCGCGACTACGAGCAGGTCGAGGTGCTGCGCCCGGCCTGACGGTCAGGCGGCGTTGCTGCCCCGTCCTGCCCACGAAATGTCGGGATGCGCCGGATCCAGTGCCAGTGATCCGGCACATCCCGACATTTCGCTGTCCGGTCACGGATCCGGCCACGCTGACTCCGTGACGGCCGGACGGGCTGACCGAGGGGCATTCGTACGGGGTAGATCGGCGTGTTGGCCCGATCCGCGCGAGACGCGCGATGAGAACCGTCTGGGCAGCGACACGATCACCGGGATCGTCGTACGCCAAACCTATGGACGTCACTGACGACGTCTGCGTTCGGTCAAGAAATTGCCATTGTTTTCCCAGGTTAATTGAATGTTTGTGTGTATCCGGTGAAGCTGCTGAAGCCGGTGAGTTTAGGGCCGTCACAGGGTCCGGTCGCCGGCACCGTCACCCGTCATACCGGATTCCACACGGAGGAACACCCATGCGCACCATGCTTCGGATCGCCGCAACCGCTACCGCGGCAGCAGCTGCTCTGACCGCCGCCACAGGCTCGGCCCACGCCAGCGGCGTGAACAAGCCGTACATCATCGGCGGTACCAGCGGCACTTCGCCCTATATCGTGCAGATCGCCGGTGGCGACAGCTCGCAGTCGTGGGGTTGCACGGGGGAGGCGCTCAATGCGCAATGGGTGCTCACCGCGCAGCACTGCATCGACGGGGTCACCTGGATGAGCGCTTACTACGGCAACTCCGTGACCAGCCCCGGCACCGAGTACACCGCCGACCGGGTCGTCGCGTCGCCGTATGGCGATGTCGCTCTCGTGCACCTGTCCTCGGGCAAGACGCTGTCCAGCTACGCGCCGCTGGCGACGTCATACACGGCGAAGTCCGGTGACTCCGGCACGGTGTGGGGCTACGGCCTCCTGGCGGGCGGCGCGCGGCCGACGCACCTGAACAAGGCGACGGTCAACGTCGTGGGCACCAGCAGTGATGCGTACGGAGGCAAGGCGATCCACGTCAAGGGCGTCAACGGCGCGTCCAACCACGGCGACTCCGGCGGCCCACTGTTCGTCGGTGGTGTCATCGTCGGTGTGTGCTCGACCGGCGACGTGGCGGACCCCGGCAGCGACATCCATGCAGGTTCGAATTACGCGAATCTGACCGCGAGCCGTTCGTGGATCCGTAGCACGTCCGGAGCCTGAGACCCGTCGCTCTCATTCACCTGGGTGCCTGACCGCCTGGGTGTCTGAGCGTCCCCATGCTCACCAGATGTCGGTATTCGCCGGATCCGTCGCAAGCGATCCGGCGAATACCGACATCTCGCGTAGTGCGGCAGGGCGAGCGTGCAAGCGTATAAGCGCCTGCGAGAGCGGTGACGACTCGACGAACTCGCCACGTCAGGCCGCCGCTGTCAGCGCGGTCATCAGGTCGTGCGTCCATTCCGGATGCGGCCGCAGGATGTCGCGGCTGGTGACCACGATGACGGTCCAGCCGGCCGCGGTCAGTTGACGACGGCGCTGTGCGTCACGACCGCGTTGGATCGTGTCGGAGTGGTGATCGCCGTCATACTCGACGATCACCTTGGACGCGCGCCAGCAGAGATCGACGTTCGCCAGCCAGGCGCCGTCGAAGCTGTAGATGTCGGCGTTGAGCTCGGGCTCCGTCGCGCCACCGCGGATCGCCTGGAGCCGGGTCAGCGTCTCCATCGGTGACCGGCTCCCGGCGCGCATGCTCAGCAATGCCTCTCGTGCCCGCCGTCGTCCTCGAGCCCGAGGAGTCGCCGCCAGGCGCTCGATGATGTGACCCTGCGCTTCCGGTGCGCGAGCGAGGATCGCGTCGCCGAGGACGATGAGCTCGTCCAGCGACAGAACGGTCGCCAGGTCCAGGAAGGTGTCCACCGTGTCGGTGCACCGCACGCCGAAACCCTCGGCGATGCACCGGTTTTCGAGCCCGCGATGCCCAATGACCGTATGGCGACGCACGATGTTCACGCCGCTCGTGACGACGTGCACGGCGCCATTCTCGGGTGTCGCGAAACCGCCACACTGCAGCCGTCGGGGCAGGGGTAGGCCGAGAAGCTCTGCCGCGGTCTGATGACTGAACGCAGCATCGCCGGGTAACACCAGCGAGATCGCTCTGCACACCGCTGCCAGGTCACGCGCTGACGGTGCCGGCGTGCGGTCGCCGTAGACCCGAGCAGCGTCGACGCGTCCAGGGTCTCGTGTCATACGGACTCCGGACGTGGGCGCGAACAAGTCGCCCGCACGCAGCCGCCGGTCGGTCACTCCGTGGTCGTGGGCCTCGGACCGGGTGAAGGCAGCACCGAGGGTCGGAGGAAGTTGTCCGGGTTGACGCGCCATGACGCCACGATCGGCGATGCGGGGCGAGTGGCGGAGTCCTGATGCGGCCGGTTGGGGACAACCACCTGTTCGGCGCGTCCCTGTGAACACGGGCGGATCAAGACTGCACTCGCGAGGTGTCGCGATCCGCCGGTTTCGCGTGGGGCCGTTCGTGCGAGGTGTCGGGATGTGCCGGTTTCGCGTGGGGCCATTCGTGCGAGATGTCGGGATCTGCCGGATAGCTCGAGGTATCGCGACGAATCGCGACATCTGGTGAGGTTTGTCCTTCGTCGGGCGGAGAAGGGCGCACACTCAGCTGGGATCGCACCCTGGATCTGGCCGCTGCGCGGTCGCACCTCGAAGCGCTCGTGCGCGACACGCACGGGTGTTACCTACGGGTATTGCTTGACCCGGGCGCTTTCAGGGTGCACTCTCATGGCGTCGAATCCGATGGCATGGGGAGCCGTCCGCGGTTCGATCGCTGCTGCGTGTGGACATGCGGCCATCTTTCGGGTACATTGTTGCTTTGCGCTGCCCGTATCCAGCCACTTCACCATTTGTCCGCCCTCAGTTCGCATGCCCCGGCGCAGGTCGTCGTTTGCGAGGCGAGAGTCAGATCGGCACGTCCTCGTGCCGGCGAAGCGGATGACCGGTGGATGTGGCCGGAGATCGAGCCGTCGACCGAACGCCCGCTTTGAAGGCCTGTGGAAGGACCCATCCTTGGCTGCCTCGCGCATTGCGACCCAATCCCTCTCCTCGGCAAAGACGGCCTCCGGTCGTCTGTCGTTCGCGAAGATCCGCGAACCCCTGGAAATCCCTGATCTGCTGGCTCTGCAGACCGACAGCTTCGACTGGCTGCTCGGCAACGAGCGCTGGCAGGCACGCGTGGCCGAGGCCAAGGCGGCCGGCCGCGTCGACGTCCCGGACCGCTCCGGCCTCGAAGACATCTTCGAGGAGATCTCCCCGATCGAGGACTTCTCCGGCTCGATGAGCCTGTCCTTCCGCGACCACCGGTTCGAGGAAGTCAAGTACTCCATCGACGAGTGCAAAGAGCGCGACATGACGTATGCCGCGCCGCTGTTCGTCACCGCGGAGTTCATGAACTCCGGCACCGGTGAGATCAAGAGCCAGACGGTCTTCATGGGCGACTTCCCGCTGATGACCGACCGGGGCACCTTCATCATCAACGGCACCGAGCGTGTCGTCGTGTCGCAGTTGGTCCGCAGCCCGGGCGTCTACTTCGAGCGCAGCCTCGACAAGACCTCCGACAAGGACGTCTACACCGCCAAGATCATCCCCAGCCGCGGTGCATGGCTGGAGTTCGAGATCGACAAGCGCGACACCGTCGGCGTGCGCGTCGACCGCAAGCGCAAGCAGTCGGTGACCGTGCTGCTGAAGGCGCTGGGCTGGAGCGAGGCGCAGATCCTCGAAGAGTTCGGCGAGTACGAATCCATGCGCCAGACGCTGGAGAAGGACCACACCGCCACGCAGGACGAGGCGCTGCTGGACATCTACCGCAAGTTGCGTCCGGGCGAACCGCCGACCCGTGAGGCCGCCCAGAACCTTCTGGACAACCTCTACTTCAACGGCAAGCGCTACGACCTGGCCAAGGTCGGTCGTTACAAGGTCGACAAGAAGCTCGGTCTGCAGGCCGCGCTGAACAACTCGACCCTGTCGACCGAGGACATCGTCGCCACCATCAAGTACCTCGTCATGCTGCACGCCGGCGAGACCACGATGAAGGGCTACCGCGACGGCCAGGAAGTCGACCTGCGCGTCGAGGTCGACGACATCGACCACTTCGGCAACCGTCGTCTGCGCAACGTCGGCGAGCTGATCCAGAACCAGGTCCGCACCGGTCTGTCCCGTATGGAGCGCGTCGTCCGCGAACGTATGACGACGCAGGACGTCGAGGCGATCACCCCGCAGACCCTGATCAACATCCGGCCGGTCGTCGCCTCCATCAAGGAGTTCTTCGGCACCAGCCAGCTGTCGCAGTTCATGGACCAGAACAACCCGTTGTCGGGCCTGACGCACAAGCGTCGTCTGTCCGCGCTGGGCCCCGGTGGTCTGTCCCGTGACCGTGCCGGCATGGAGGTTCGCGACGTCCACCCGAGCCACTACGGCCGCATGTGCCCGATCGAGACCCCGGAAGGCCCGAACATCGGTCTGATCGGCTCGCTCGCGTCCTACGGTCGCATCAACCCGTTCGGCTTCGTCGAGACGCCCTACCGCAAGGTCGAGAACGGCCATGTCACCGACGAGGTCCACTACCTGTCGGCCGACGAGGAGGACGAGTTCGTCATCGCGCAGGCCAATGCGGCCCTGACCGAGGACAACCTGTTCGCCGAAGACCGCGTCCTGGTGCGCACCAAGGGTGGCGAGGCAAGCGACGTCCCGGCCGACGAGGTCGACTACATGGATGTCTCTGCTCGTCAGATGGTGTCCGCCGCGACCGCGTTGATCCCGTTCCTCGAGCACGACGACACCTCGCGCGCACTCATGGGCGCCAACATGCAGCGTCAGGCCGTGCCGTTGGTCCGCTCCGAGGCGCCGCTGGTCGGCACCGGCATGGAATACCGCGCCGCGCTCGACTCCGGTGACGTCGTGCGTGCCGAGAAGGCCGGCGTCGTGACCGAGGTCTCCGCCGACCTGGTCGTCGTGATGAACGACGACGGCACCCAGACGTCATACCGGATCAGCAAGTTCACCCGCTCCAACGCGGGCAACTGCTACAACCACCGTGTGCTGGTCGAAGGCGGCGAGCGCCTCGAGGTGGGTTCGGTCATCGCCGACGGTCCCGCCACCGATGGCGGCGAGATGGCGCTCGGCAAGAACCTGCTCGTGGCGTTCATGTCCTGGGAGGGTCACAACTTCGAGGACGCCATCATCCTGTCGCAGCGTCTGGTGCAGGACGACGTGCTCTCCTCGATCCACATCGAAGAGCACGAGATCGACGCCCGCGACACCAAGCTGGGTCCGGAGGAGATCACCCGCGACATCCCCAACGTCAGCGAGGAGGTCCTCGCCGACCTCGACGAGCGCGGCATCATCCGCATCGGTGCCGAGGTGCGTGACGGCGACCTGCTGGTCGGCAAGGTCACGCCCAAGGGTGAGACCGAGCTGACCCCGGAGGAGCGCCTGCTCCGCGCGATCTTCGGTGAGAAGGCGCGCGAGGTGCGTGACACCTCGATGAAGGTCCCGCACGGCGAGACCGGCACGGTCATCGGCGTCAAGGTCTTCGACCGCGAGGAGGGTGACGAGCTTCCCCCGGGCGTCAACCAACTGGTGCGCGTCTACGTCGCCAACAAGCGCAAGATCACCGACGGTGACAAGCTCGCCGGCCGTCACGGCAACAAGGGCGTCATCTCCAAGATCCTGCCCGTCGAGGACATGCCGTTCCTGGAGGACGGCACGCCGGTCGACGTCGTGCTCAACCCGCACGGTGTGCCGCGTCGTATGAACCTCGGCCAGATCCTGGAGCTGCACCTGGGCTGGGCCGCCTCGCGCGGCTGGGAGATCGAGGGCGACCCGGAGTGGAAGGCGCAGATCGCGCCCGACGCCCACTCGGCCCCGCCGGGATCCCGTGTCGCCTCGCCGGTCTTCGACGGTGCGTCCGAGGACGTCATCACTGGTCTGCTGGACTCCACGCGCAAGACGCGCGACGGCGTCCGTCTGGTCGACCGCAGCGGCAAGACGCAGCTGTTCGACGGCCGTTCCGGCGAGCCGTACCCGGAGCCGGTCTCCGTGGGCTACATGTACATCCTGAAGTTGCACCACCTGGTCGACGACAAGATCCACGCCCGCTCCACCGGTCCCTACTCGATGATCACCCAGCAGCCGCTCGGCGGTAAGGCCCAGTTCGGTGGCCAGCGCTTCGGTGAGATGGAGGTCTGGGCACTGGAGGCCTACGGCGCGGCATACGCGCTGCAGGAGCTGCTCACCATCAAGTCCGACGACGTCACCGGCCGCGTGAAGGTCTACGAGGCCATCGTCAAGGGCGAGAACATCCCCGAGCCGGGCATCCCGGAGTCGTTCAAGGTGCTCATCAAGGAGATGCAGTCGCTGTGCCTCAACGTCGAGGTGCTCTCCAGCGACGGCTCACTGATCGACCTGCGTGACTCCGACCAGGAGGTCTTCCGCGCCGCGGAGGAACTCGGTATCGACCTGTCCCGGCGCGAGCCGAGTTCGGTCGAAGAAGTCTGATGACCGTTTCGTTCTGTATGGCGGTGCTCCCACGGGACGCACCGGCATACAGAACGGGTCAGCCGACATACGAAACCAACTGACACACAACGGAATTTCGACTCAGACTTTTAAGCTGTAACGAAGGAAGGCATAACGTGCTGGACGTCAACTTCTTCGACGAACTGCGTATCGGCCTGGCCACCGCGGAGGACATCCGCCAGTGGAGCCACGGCGAGGTGAAGAAGCCCGAGACCATCAACTACCGCACCCTCAAGCCGGAGAAGGACGGCCTCTTCTGCGAGAAGATCTTCGGACCGACCCGCGACTGGGAGTGCTACTGCGGCAAGTACAAGCGCGTCCGCTTCAAGGGCATCATCTGTGAGCGCTGCGGCGTCGAGGTGACCCGCAGCAGCGTGCGTCGCGAGCGTATGGGCCACATCGAGCTCGCCGCGCCGGTCACCCACATCTGGTACTTCAAGGGTGTCCCGTCCCGCCTGGGTTACCTGCTCGACCTTGCCCCGAAGGACCTCGAGAAGGTCATCTACTTCGCGGCCTACATGATCACCTCGGTCGACACCGACCAGCGTCACAAGGACCTGCCCTCGCTCGAGGCGCAGATCGAGGTCGAGAAGAAGGAACTCGAGAACTCCCGCGACAACGACGTCAACGTCCGCGCCGCCAAGCTCGAGGCCGACCTGGCCGAGCTGGAGAAGGAGGGCGCCAAGGCTGACGTCCGCCGCAAGGTGCGCGAGTCCGCCGAGCGCGAGATGAACCAGATCCGCAAGCGCGCCGATCAGCAGATCGAGCGCTTGGAGCAGGTCTGGGACCGCTTCAAGAACCTCAAGGTCCAGGACCTCGAGGGCGACGAGGTGCTCTACCGCGAGATGCGTGACCGTTTCGGTCTGTACTTCGAGGGCGGCATGGGTGCGCAGGCGCTGCAGAAGCGTCTGCAGACCTTCGACCTCGACGCCGAGGCCGAGTTGCTGCGCGAGATCATCGCCACCGGCAAGGGCCAGCGCAAGACCCGGGCGCTGAAGCGTCTGCGGGTCGTGACGGCCTTCCAGCAGACCAAGAACCACCCCGAGGGCATGGTTCTGGACTGCGTGCCGGTCATCCCGCCGGACCTGCGTCCGATGGTGCAGCTCGACGGTGGCCGCTTCGCGACCTCCGACCTGAACGACCTCTACCGTCGCGTCATCAACCGCAACAACCGCCTGAAGCGACTGCTCGACCTCGGCGCCCCCGAGATCATCGTCAACAACGAGAAGCGCATGTTGCAGGAGGCTGTCGACAGCCTCTTCGACAACGGCCGTCGTGGTCGCCCGGTCACGGGCCCCGGCAACCGTCCGCTGAAGTCGCTGTCCGACATGCTCAAGGGCAAGCAGGGCCGCTTCCGCCAGAACCTGCTCGGCAAGCGCGTCGACTACTCCGGCCGTTCGGTCATCGTCGTCGGTCCGCAGCTGAAGCTGCACCAGTGCGGTCTGCCCAAGCAGATGGCGCTGGAGCTGTTCAAGCCGTTCGTGATGAAGCGCCTGGTCGACCTCGACCACGCGCAGAACATCAAGTCCGCCAAGCGGATGGTCGAGCGTGCTCGTCCGGTCGTGTGGGACGTCCTCGAAGAGGTCATCACCGAGCACCCGGTGCTGCTGAACCGCGCACCCACGCTGCACCGCCTCGGCATCCAGGCCTTCGAACCGCAACTGGTCGAGGGCAAGGCGATCCAGATCCACCCGCTGGTCTGCACCGCCTTCAACGCCGACTTCGACGGTGACCAGATGGCGGTCCACGTGCCGCTGTCCACCGAGGCGCAGGCCGAGGCCCGCATCCTGATGCTGTCCTCGAACAACGTGCTGAAGCCGGCCGACGGCCGACCGGTCACGATGCCGAGCCAGGACATGATCACCGGCCTGTACTTCCTCACCAGCCAGTTCGGGGTGGCCGAGGTCGCCGAGGGCAAGCTGCGCTCGTTCTCGTCCCCGGCCGAGGCTCGTATGGCGTTCGACCGTGGCGAGATCAAGTTGGGCTCGCTGGTCAGCATGCGCCTGACCGAGCAGGTTCCGCCCGCCGGTTTCGAAGCACCTGAGGGTGTCGAGGCCGACGAGCTTGGTCGCCTGGCGACCTTCCAGCTCGACACCACCCTTGGTCGGGTGCTGTTCAACCAGACGTTGCCGGAGGACTACCCGTTCCTCAACAAGGACATCGACAAGAAGGCGTTGTCCGCAGTGGTCAACGACCTGGCCGAGCGGTATCCCAAGGTGCAGGTCGCGGCGTCGCTGGACGCGTTGAAGGAAGCCGGTTTCTACTGGGCGACCCGGTCCGGTTGCACCGTCGCGATCAGCGACGTGCAGACGCCGTCCCGCAAGTGGGAGATCCTGGCCGGCCACGAAGACAAGGCCGCCAAGATCCAGAGCCAGTTCGACCGTGGTCTGATCACCGACGACGAGCGCCGTCAGGAGCTTGTCGAGATCTGGACGCAGGCGACCAACGAGGTCGCCACCGAGATGCAGCACAACTTCGACCCGATGAACCCCATCTACCGGATGGTGTCCTCGGGCGCAGGTGGTAACTGGTTCCAGGTGCGTCAGATCGCCGGTGCGCGCGGCCTCATGGCCAACCCGAAGGGCGAGATCATCCCGCGTCCGATCAAGGCCAACTTCCGAGAGGGCCTGTCGGTGCTGGAGTTCTTCATCTCCACGCACGGTGCGCGAAAGGGTCTGGCGGACACCGCACTTCGTACCGCTGACTCGGGCTACCTGACCCGTCGTCTGGTCGACGTGTCGCAGGACGTCATCATCCGCGAGGACAACTGCGGCACCGACCGCGGTCTGACCCTGCCGATCGCCCAGGTCGGCAGCAACGGCGAACTCGTCGAGGACGACAACGTCGAGACCTCGGTCTACGCCCGCAACCTCGCGGTCGACGTGGAGGTCGACGGTGTCGTGCTGGCCGCAGCCGGTTCCGACCTCGGTGACGTCAACCTCGACAAGCTGCTCGCCGCAGGCGTGCGGGAGGTCAAGGTCCGCTCGGTGCTCACCTGTGAGTCCCGCGTCGGCACCTGCGCGATGTGCTACGGCCGTTCGTTGGCCACCGGCAAGCTCGTCGACATCGGTGAAGCAGTCGGCATCATCGCGGCCCAGTCCATCGGTGAGCCTGGCACGCAGTTGACGATGCGCACGTTCCACACCGGTGGTGCTGCGGGTGACGACATCACCCAGGGTCTGCCGCGTGTGGTGGAGCTCTTCGAAGCGCGTACGCCCAAGGGTGTCGCGCCGATCGCCGAGGCCGCCGGCCGCGTGCAGATCGAGGAGACCGACAAGACGCGCCGCATCCTGCTCACCCCGGACGACGGCTCCGAGGAGCACGCCTACCCGGTGAGCAAGCGCGGTCGTCTGCTGGTCGCCGACGGGGAGCACGTCGAGGTCGGCACGCTGCTCGTGCAGGGTGCCATCGACCCCAAGCAGGTGTTGCGTATCCAGGGCGCGCGCGATGTGCAGAAGCACCTCGTCGACGAGGTCCAGAACGTCTACCGCCAGCAGGGTGTGTCGATCCACGACAAGCACATCGAAGTCATCGTCCGTCAGATGCTGCGTCGCGTGACCATCATCGAGGCCGGCGACACCGACCTGCTGCCCGGCGAACTGGCCGAGCGTGGCCGGTTCGAGGACGCCTCGCGTCGGGCACTGGCGGAAGGTGGCCGCCCGGCATCGGGTCGCCCCGAGCTGATGGGTATCACCAAGGCGTCGCTCGCAACCGACTCGTGGCTGTCGGCGGCCTCCTTCCAGGAGACCACCCGCGTGCTCACCGAGGCTGCGATGCACGCCAAGAGCGACCCGCTGCTCGGCCTGAAGGAGAACGTCATCCTCGGTAAGTTGATCCCCGCCGGGACCGGCCTGCCGCGCTACCGCAACGTCAAGGTGGAGCCCACCGAGGAAGCCAAGGCTGCCTTGTACGCCCTGCCGGACTACCAGCCCTACGACTACCCGGTCTTCGGCCCGGGTTCGGGTGAGGCCGTCCGCCTGGACGACGCCTCGCTGGGCTTCGAGTCCTGACACGCGGCACCTAGAGATCGGCCCCGGCCACGCGAAAGCGTGGCCGGGGCCGATCTCATTCATCCGGCCGAGTTCGTCGACGCACACGGAGTTCACCCGTCCCCTGTGGGGCGCATGGCGTGCTGTCCGCCGACGAAGTGTGCGAGGGGTCGACTCTCAGCATCGTGCGGTCACGGGCGGAACCGGACGCGGGTGTCGCTGCCCGGAGAGCGGTATGGGTTTGTATGGCGGTGCCGTGGTAGCACCGCCATACAAGTGCTTACGGCTTGTTGAGTTGCCAGGCCGACGCGTCGGGGTCGGAGAACCGCAAGGTCGCGTACGGCGCGAGGGTCGCAGCGTGCGGCATGGTGTTCTCCATGTAGATCCACCGCACACCCTGGTTCCACAATTCCCGTTGCGCAGCCGCGGTAGGGGTGATGTAGAAGTCGTCGTTCAACGCAAGAAGCTGCGGCTTCCAGTAGTTGAGGAACACCGAGTCGCGACCGTGCGGTGCGATATCGGTGGCCTCCGGCGTCGCAGTCCAGCCCTCGATGAACGACTGTCGCTCGGTGAACGCGGTCACCAGCCAGCGCCGGTTGTCGCAGTGGTTCGGTGCGATCGGCGTTGTGCAGTGACGATTGGTCATCACCAGGTCCTCCACACCGGAGTGCGCACGGATGTAGCGTGCAGCCGCAAGTTCGCCGTTGCTCACAGCATCGACCTGGTTCAGCCCGATGGGCTTGGGTATCGCGACGACGGGGTCGTGTTTGTAGGACTTGATGAAGGCGAAGGGTCCGGCCAGCAGCACGATGGCGGCAACGGTGGCGACGGCTGTGGGTATGCGGCGGGACGGGTTCAGCGCGCCGGCGATCACTCCGCCGATCAGGGCGATCGCCACCCCGACCAGCACGATCTCCATCGCATGCCGGAACTCGCCATGGTGCACCATGCCACCGGTCAGGCGAGCCGGGCCGGTGAAGAACAGCGCACCGCCGACGATGCCGATCCCCAGGATCACGAGGCGTCCGCGCTTCGACAGCGCGTGGTACAGCCGTTGCGCGCCGAGCGCTGAGCCGATCGCAGCCATCGGAATCGCGGTCGCCTGGAAGTAGTACTGACTCGCGCCCGGGTGGTAGAACAACGCGACGGCAGAGGACCCGGCGATCGTTCCGCCGATGAGGACCCACGTCATCGGGTCCTTGCGGTCGTCGCGTCGGAAGGGCAGCACGAAGGCGAACAACGACCGCGTCATACCGGTGCCGGCCGCCAGGGCGAGTGCCGCGATCTGCACCTTGGCCGACGACGCGCCACCGAGGGCCCCCGCCAGGAACGTCTGGGTGGCGGCTTCCGGCGGGTTGAGCGTCAGCCCCGCGGCTGACCCGTGGAAGACGACGATCATGGTCGCGCCGAGTGAGACACCGATGATCAGGATGTCGATGATCACCGGCAACAGCATCTTGCGGTTCCACATGAGCATCGCGAGGATCGCAAGACCCAGACCGGCGACCACCACCGGCGAGGTGGATCCCTTGGTGCCGGTAGCGATGATGGTCAGGACGGGAACCAGAACCACTGCACCGGGGAGCGTCTGCCCACGCCAGCGCATCGCAAGAACGCTCAGCAACGCCATCAGGGTCGGGATGCCCATCCCCAGCGTCGGTGACAGCGGAGTGAGCGGGAGGGCCATGGTCGGTATGGCGAACGGGTTTCCGGAGGCGAACACGGTCGAGCCGATGACACCGACCAGGGCCACCACGGGGCTACCGGACAACCGCAGCCCCAGCATCCCGATCGTCACGACGGCGACAATCGGCAGGATGGCCGGCATGAAGCGCATCAGCACCTGATCGAGGCCCACGTTCGAGGTAGCTGTGACGTGCGCGATCCAGGCATGCGCGAACCACTGATATCCCAGGGTTGCGCCCTTGACCGTGGGCCACTCCACCGGGCCGCGGGTGAGGAGCTCGGACGCAAGAGCAAGGTGCAGGTAGGTGTCGACGTATGGCGCGCCGGGGCCGCCGCTCCACGACAGGCGGTTGGTGCGGCAGTAGTTGATGAGGGGGGCAAGGAAGACCGCCGAACTCAGGGCGATTCCGACCCCGAGCCACCAGGGCAACGGCGACCAGCGTGCCTCCCGGATACGGTGCCGAGTCACCGGCACTGCCAGCAGCACCGCGGCCAGCACCAGCGGCAGAACGATCGCCGGGATACGGCTGTGCATGAGCCCGGCGACCACCTGTACGGGCACCGCGACGCACACGCCCATGGCGAAGCCCATACCGAGATCTTCCAGCAGCCACCCGTCGCGCGGCCGAATGGAACGCCAGATCAACACGCCCGGGAAGACCTGGGTGACCAGGACAGCGAGAGTGGCGAGCACCGCATGGGAGAACGGCAAGCCGGCGGCAATGACATACCCGAGGAAAAACAGGAGCGCAGTCAGCACCGCGACATTGGCGACGCTGCCGGACATCCGCCGGAAGATCGTGGGATGGTGTGCCACAGGATGGGACGCGGTCGTGGTCGACACAGATTCCTCGGTTCGGCTTGGTGGATGGCCGTCCGGCAGTGTATTTGACTGTCCCCGAGTTAGCTGAACGCCTCGCGGTCCGACGGTGTTACTGTCAGCGCCACCTCAGGTGTCGTGACATCGCCCGTCTCCGATCAGCACGCTCATCGATCAAACCGCTCGTCGGCTGGTTGCCCGCCGCCGCTACCCCAGGAAAGTGCGCATGATTCAGGACAAGACAGTTGCCGTGGTGCTTCCGACATACAACGAGAAGGACAGCATCGCCGCCTGCATCCGCGCGTTCGAGGAGATCTCGGAAGTCGACGAGATCATCGTCGTCAACAACAACGCGGCGGACGGAACCTCCGAGGAGGTCGCCGGCACCAGTGCTCGTGAGGTGATCGAGACCACCCAGGGGTATGGCGCTGCAATCCAGCGCGGATTGCGGGAAGCGAAGACCGACCTCATCGTCGTGTGCGAGCCGGATGGCACGTTCGATCCGGACGACCTGCGCAAGTTGCTCGCGTTCATGCCCGAGTGCGATCTGGTGGTGGGTTCCCGGACGGTGAACACCTTCATCTGGGACGGCGCGAACATGGGGTGGTTCCTGCGCTGGGGCAACTGGGCCGTCGCCAAGATGATCGAGGTGATGTACAACACCTCCTGTTTGTCGGATGTCGGCTGCACGTTCCGGGTGATGACCCGTCAGCAGGCCGACGAGATCCTGGCTCGCTCCACCCTCGACGGTTCGGCCTATGGGCTGGAGATGCTCCTCATCAGCGTCATCACCCGGGCGCGAATGGTGCAGGTCCCGGTCAACTACCGGCCGCGCGTGGGGGAGTCGTCGGTGACCGGGGATCTGCGCAAGACCATTCCACTCGGTCTGGAGATGATGGGGATGACCGGCCGGATGTGGCTGAAACGCGACAAGATCCGCGGCGCGCGCTGACCGGTCAGCGACGACCGGAGATGAACACCAAGCGCTTGTAGCCCCAGAACCGGAACACTGTCGCCAGGCCAAGGCCGACGACATTGGCCGAGATGTTGTCGTTCAACTGGCTGGTCAGCCCGAGCGCGTAGTGCGAGAACCAGAGGCAGGCCAGCGCGATGCCGATGCCGACGAGGCTCACGATGGTGAACATCGCGAATTCGTGGTGCAGCTCGTCGCGACGTTCATGGCGGAAGACCCAGTACCGGTTGCCCAGCCACGCGACGATCACTCCGAGTGTGCTCGATATCAGCTTCGCGCCCAGCACATAGCTGTACAGGGGGCCGTGACCGTCTGATCCGGCATACCGCAGCAGGTTGAACCCGCCGACGTCGACCAGGAAGCCGACCCCGCCGATCGCGGCAAAACGACTGAGTTGCGGGGCGACCCGACGCAATCGCTGCGGAAAGGAAAGTACTGCGGTCGCGTCGGCTTGCACAACGCAGAACGGTAACAGCGGGCCTGCTTGATTCAGCGCTCGTTCGCAAACGCCACGCCCGGCATCGTCGTGCCTCAGGCCGACGCGACCGGCCGGCGATCCCTGCTGTGGCGGCATCGCACCAGTGGCACCAGCAGGTCGGCGACCATCAGGGCGCCGACGGCGAAGGACACGACCGTCGCGGCCACGAAGAACCGTGGCTGATAGGCGAAGGTCACGTCATACCTGCCGGCCGGCACCGCCACGCGCTGGTAGTAACCCGCAGGCGGAACCGCGACCGTATGACGTGACCCGTCGATCGTCACGCTCCAGCCCGGTGTGGCGATGGTGCGCCGCGTCAGCGTCGTGGCCTCCGGGCAGTCGAGGGCGACCACGTTGAAGGTGCGGGGCGTCACGGTGCACGCGCTCGAGGCGGTCGAGAACACCGGACCCGCCTTGGGGTCCTGCCAGATCTCGACGGTGGCGTCCTGGTAGACGCGGGACAGCCCGGCGCGCGTCAGGATCGCCTCACTGGCGCGGTCACGTCGCAGGACGACGTACTTCACGCTCGCCGAGCGGTACGACGACTGCTTCTGCACGTAGGCCGTCAGCATGCCGCGCTGGTTCACCAAGCCGCCGTAGGGGCCGAACCAGTAGGACCGGAACGAGTGGCTGGTCGCACGAGCCGCTGCCGTGCCGGGCCTCGGGGCGAGCTCGGCGATGAGATCGGACATCTTCGACGGCACCGGCAGATCGTTGACGTTGAGCTGAGCCAGACCGTAGTACGTGCCGTAGTTCGGCTGGATGGGACCGGCCGTGATGAAGCGTGCGGTGCCGAGGTTGTCCTGCAGGTAGCGCACCGGCCCGGTGTTGACGGGGCTGCTCGGGCTCGCCGACAGTTGGGGGATGGCGTAGGTGCCCGCGCCGTCGAGTATGACGATGACTGCGGCGATCGTCGCGAGCAGCCTCGCCCGCCGCGGCTGGTGTCGCAAGGCGAACAAAACCGCGGCGAGCCCACCGCACGCCAGCGCGGTCCAGGCGACGACCGTGGCGGTCCAGGTGGGATCGGTCAGGAACCCGCGGCGATCGGCGTATACGACGGAGGCGAGCAGATAGCCGGCGACCACGACGACCGCCGCGATGGCCGCGGCCCGGCGGACACGGGCGCGGCGCAGATCGTCGATGCCGAACGCGACGCAGATGACCACGGCGAACTCGATGATCCCGATGCCGTACTTGGCCACCAGGGTCTCCCGCAGGCCGGGCGTGATGTTGAAGACGGCCTTGACCGGGTGGACCCCGAACATGTTCAGCACCAGCGCGGCGACGATCACGCCGAGCACCAACTGCAGTCCGCGACGGCGCCGTCCCAGAAAGCCGACGAGTCCGACCAGCACCGCAGGCAGGGTCAGGTATCCGGCCATCCCGCCGAAGACGGCATTGTTCATCGGGCCCACGCCATACGGCAGCGCGAAGGCGGTGACCTTGCGGAACGAATACGAGAAGTCGTTCGTGGCGCCCACGTGGTAGGCGACGTCGGCGAAATCGAGGAAGGCCTTGAACGCGACGAGCACGGGCGCGGCGATCAGCAGTCCCAGCACACCGCCGCCGCACAACAGCGCGGTGAACCGTCGCCGCCCGGACCGCAGACCGACGAAGCGCAACACAGCCCATCCGAGGATGAACAGCCCCTCCATATAAGCGGTTTCGGGGAATCCCGCAAAGATCATGAATGCCACGGCCCACGCTGTCACCCAGAGGCCCGCGCGAGATCGACGGCCGTCACGGGCGCCCTCGGCGATCAGTTCGACGCCCCAGAGTGCGACCGGCAGGAAGGCCAGCGGAGCGAACGGGGCGTTCTGCATCACCGAGAACGTGCCGTTGACGGCGAACAGGCAGGCTCCGGTGGTCGCGGCGACCCAGGACAACCGGAGTGACCGCAGGAACATCAGCGTTCCGAAGCCCGCGACCAACTCGAGCAGGACCTGCATGAGGAACAACCCGTTGGGCAGAGCCTGCACCAGAACGAACGGCAGGAAGAACGCGGCGGACTGCATCTCACCGGCGAGAGGCTGGCCGAGACCCTCGAAGTTCGTCCACAACGGGACGTGGCCGTGCAGCCAGGTCTGTGCGGCGTAGTGGCCGAGGGCCTGGGCGGTCCAGCCCTGGTTGCCGTCGAGGGTGTGCGCTCCGGCGGAGAACCCCTTGCCCGGTGATCCGAGGCCGGAGAAGTACAACAACGCGTCGTTGCTGCGGATGCCGAGCAGGAAGACCGCATTCGCCAGGAGCACGACAACGGTCACGCAGGCGAACGAGCGGAAGCTGTGACTGCGGATCAGCCGGGCGAACGGTGAATCATGGCCCCCGGACTGCGCATTCACGCCGCAGACCATAACAGGGCAGCAGCAACGTCCCGTGGGAGTTGATCGGCGCGCTCAGACCCGGACGTCGGTGGCTCTGCGCCGGCGCAGCAGGATGACGACAGCGACGTCGACGACCATCACGACCACGACCACCAGGGAGGCGATGGTGGCGGTTTCGAAGAATGCCGGACGGTAATCGAAGGTCACCGTGGAGGTGCCGGCCGGGACGGTCACCTGCTGGTAGAGCCTGTTCGGAGTTGCGCTCAGTGACAACGACCGTCCGTCGGTTGTCGCTGTCCATCCGGGAGCCGTCAGGCTGCGGCGCACGAGTGTTGCCGGGCGGGTGCAGTCCAGACGCACCGACGATGGTGCCTGCGCCAGGATGCGGCAGTCGGCGCCGGAGGTGGAGTAGAGGCTGTCGGCGCGAGGGTCCTCGAAGATGTTCGTCTTGCTGTCCTGATAGACCAACCGCAGACCGTAGCGCGCTGCCTGTTTCGTCGAGGCGACGCCGGGGGCGGTCACGACATACCTCACCGCGGCCTGTCGGAACGCACTCTGCCGCTGGCCGTATGCCGTGAGCAGTTCCTGCTGCTGCGAGATGTCGGGGTCGAAGGGCACCAGTTGGTATGCCGCAAACTGATCGGCCACCTGCGCACGGGTGGATGTCCCCTTCGCAGGGCGCAAGGTGCCCATCACGAAGGTCGCGTATTTTTGCGGCACCGGCAGGTCGTTGGCGTTCAGTTGCGCGATCTGCCAATAGGACCCGTAGTTGGGCTGGATCGGCCCGAGCGTGTAGAAGCGCGAGGCGCCCAGGTGCTGCTGCAGGTAGCGCACCGAACCCAGATCGACACTCGTGCGCGAACTGGCAGCGAGCTGGGGCACGACATAGGTGCCGGCACAGTCCGCGACGACGACCACCATCGCGATTGCGGACAGCACGGCGGCTCGGCCGGCCACACCCGATCGCAGAGTCACCAGCCCGAGCACGATCAGGCCGAGCACCGTCCAGCCGATCACGATCGCCGACCATGACCAGTTCTTCAACAGGCCCTCGTGGTGCAGGTATCCCAGATTGACGAGCAGGTAGCCGGCGACGAGCACCAGCGCGACGATCGCTGACCGGCGCCGGACGCGGGAGTGCAGCAGATCGTCGACGCCGAACGCGGCGAGGATCACCACCGCGAATTCGATCAGGGCCAGCCCGTACTTGTAGATCAGGATGCTGCGCAGGCCGGGCGTGGCGTCCAGCACGACCTTGACCGGCTCGAACCCGAACATGTTCAGCAGCAGCACCGCGAGGATCGCGGCGAGCAGGATCTTGACCGAGCGAGCGCGCTGCCCGGCAAACCCGATGATCGCCATGAAAGCGGCCGGGAGCGTCAGGTAGCCGGCCTGCAGACCGAAGACCGGGTTGCCCGGGCCGCCGGAGCCGAACGGCAACAACAGCGAGCTGACCTGGCGCAACGGATACGACAACGAGTTGACGGCGTCTCCATGGTAGGCGAGATAGCCGAATCCGAGGAAGTCCTTGAAGCACACCAGGATCGGCGCTGCGATCGCCAGCCCTGCAAGCGCACTGACCGCGCCCCAGACGAGTGCCGACCGACGGTGTCCCGGTATGGCGATGAGGCGGACCAGCAACCACAACGCGACGAAGACGCCTTCGAGCAGGGCGGTCTCAGGGAAGCCCGCGAAGAGCATGAACGCAATTGCGAGCGCAGTGAACCACAGCCCGGCGCGTGGACGACGCCCGCTGCGGGCCGCCCCGATCAGCAGCTCGACACCCCACAGCGCCATCGGCAGGAAGGCGATCGGGTTGAACGGCGCGTTCGTCATCACCGCGAAGGTGCCGTTCAGTCCGAACAGGCACCCGCCGCACACCGCTGCGACCCACGACAGTTTGAGCGTGCGCAGGAACCCCAACGTGCTCAACCCCGCGACGAGTTCGAGAGCCACATGCATCAGGAAGACGCCGTTGGGCAGCAACTGCAAGAAGATGAACGGCACGAAGAGCGCGGCCGACTGCATCTCACCGGCGAGCGGCTGACCCAGACCCTCGAAGGTGTTCCACAGCGGCACGTGACCGTGTGCCCAGGACTCGGCTGCCAGCCGCCCGAGAGCCTGCGCGGTCCAGCCGTCGTTGGGATCGATCGTGTGCTTGCCGGCGAGGATCCCCCGCGCGGCGGTGCCGAGTCCGCTGCTGTAGATGATCGGGTCGTTGTTGCGAATCTGCAGCAGATACAACGCGTTTCCGAGCAGTATGACGAGCAGCACGGATGCCACAGACGCCACCGGGCGAGAACGCAGGACCGAAACGAACCTGCGGATGGTGGTTCGGCCGTGACCGGGATCCTGGCCGGCTGCGATGGAGCTCACGAGTTGGTGGGGCGGTCCGGGCGAGCCACGGACGGCAGGCGCAGGTAGCTCAGTCGCGCGCTCTCACGCCGTTGCCGTTGGATGCCGTTCAGCACCAACCCGACGACGAAGCTCATGATCCCGGCGAGCATGACGCCTGTCGCCAACACCGCGGTCGGAAGTCGCGGCACCGCGTGGGTCTCGGCATACGTGAAGAACAGAGGTATGCCGAGAATGACGGCAACGACCATGAAGAACGCGCCGATGGTGGAGAACAGCGCCAGCGGGCGCTCGTGCTGCAGCAGGCTCCCGATCAGCCGCAGGATGCGGAAACCGTCGTGGTAGGTCCGCAGTTTGGATTCGCTGCCCTCGGGGCGGTCCTTGAATCCGACGGGCACCTCCACCTGCGGGAGTCGCAGATTGACCGCGTGCACGGTGAGCTCGGTCTCGATCTCGAACTCTCGTGACAGTGCCGGGAACGACTTCACGAATCGACGGGAAAACACCCGGTAGCCCGAGAGCATGTCGGTGACGTCCTCACCGAACAGGTGGCTGATCAGCCTGTTGAACATCCGGTTTCCGGCCTCGTGGCCCGGTCGGTATGCCGACTCGTCGGACTCCTCGGTCCGCACGCCGAGAACGTGGTCGTAGGGGCCGGACAGCAGCGTCTCGATCATGAGCGGGGCTGCGGATGCGTCATACGTGTCGTCGCCGTCGATGAGCAGATAGATGTCCGCATCGATGTCGGCGAATGCGCGGCGGACGACGTTGCCCTTGCCTTTGCGCGTCTCGGTGCGCACGATTGCTCCGGCTGCGGCCGCAACTTCGGCGGTGCGGTCGTTGGAGTTGTTGTCGTAGACGTAGACGGTGATGTCGTCGACCGCCGCGAGCAGGTCGGTCACCACTTGGGGGACGGCGACTTCTTCGTTGTAGCACGGGACGATCGCGGCGATGATCAAACCGTCGAACCCCGTTCCGGCGGTTGCTGCATTCACGCCGCGGAGGTTATCAGGGCAAACAGTGCGCTCTTTCGGCGTTCGCTGGATGGCGACAGGCTGCGGAAGGCGCTGGTGTCAGGGTCGGTTCAGCCGCCAAACGGACGCTGCGGGGTTGTCGTATTCGAGGACCGCATAACCGCGCAGGTCGACCCCTGGCGTTGTCAAAGCGTCGACGTAGATCCAGCGAACACCTCGCTGCCACAGTTCGCGTGCTGCCGCCTCGGTCGGAGACGTGTAGAAGCCGTCGTTCAGGCGCAGCAGAGGCTGATCGAAGAACGGCGCCGTCAGTGAGGTGCTGCCGCGCACGTACCTCGCGGTGATCGTCGGGGAGTAGCCCCACCCTTCGACCAGCACCTGCCGCCCGCTGTATGCCGACACCAGGAACCAGCGGCTGTCGCACATCCCATGCACCGGTCGGGGTGTCGTGCAATGGCGATTCGTCATCACCACCGCGTCCGGCGCGGAGTGTGCCCCGATGTACATCGCCGCGTCGAGCTGCCCCTGGGTCACTGCGCCCTCGGAAGTGGGTGAGACCGGGCCGAATTTCGCGACACCGGACTGCCACAGACCCACGACCGTCGAGGGAACCCCGGTGCCGAGCAGGACGGCCATCGTCCCGAAGGCCACGAGTTGCCGACGCCGGGTCGGCGACGACAGGGCCACGGCGACCCCGCCAGTGAGGCAGATGAGCGCGCCGATCAACAACACCAGGTAGGGACCTGCGCTGTGCCCGTGCTGTATGGCGATGAGTCGGACCGGCACGGCATAGGCCAGAACGGACGCGATCGCCACGACCAGGAGGGCTGTCCCGGTCTGCGGCCACCGTCGCTCGCGCAGCCAGATGAAGGCTCCTGCTCCACTGAGCACCGCGGCCAGCGGGATCGCCTGGATCCGGAAGTAGTTCTGGCTGACTCCGGGTTGCACGAACAGCGCCGGGCCGAACGCCCCGGCCACGGCGCCACCGAGCAGCACCCAGACCACCGGGTCTGCGCGACCGAGCAGGTGGTCGCGTCGCATCAGCAGGGGGAGGCCGAGCACGGCTTTACTGATACCCCAGAACACCATGACCACGCCGCCCGCGACGAGCAGCCAGAAGGAGTGAGTGCCGCCGATCGCGGCGATCGGCCAACTGCTCTGCAAGGCCTGCGGCGGATCGAAGGTCAGGGCATCGGTCGAGCCGTTGAAGATCACCTTGATCGAGATCAGCAACCCCGCCGCCACGCAGGCGGTGTCGACCAGCAGTGGGCGCAGCATCCGGCGATTCCACAGCAGCGCCGCGACGGCTGCCAGGGCGAGTCCTGCCACCAGGAGCGGGGTGGCCGATCCTTTGGCGCCGGCGGCCACGATGGCAAAGACGCACAGAGCAACAGCGCCGCCCCACCGTCGGTCGCCGCGCAGGCGGATCGTGACGAGGGACGCCAAGGCCATGAGTGCCACCAGGCTCGGCGCGAGCGTCGGCGAGAGAGGGGTCAACGGAGCAGCGACCCGGCCGGTGTTCCACAGATCCACATAGCCGCCCCACATGGCGATGAGCGCCGATGCGCCTGCCGCAAACGCGCTGCCGGTCATGCGCAGCGCGACCGCGGCGATCGCGGCGACCGCCACGACCGGCAGAAAGGCCGGGGCGAAGCGCAGCACGACGTCCGTCGCTGAGACGTTCGCAACCGATGACAGTTGAGCCATCCAGGCGTGCGCGAACCAGTGGTAGTCGAACGACTCACCGGCGATCATCGGCCAGTTGACCGGTCCGCGGAAGCGCAACTCGTTGGTCATGGCGATCTGGAAGTACTGATCGACGTGCGGTTTCCCGGCGGTGCCGACGGGCCAGTGCAGCTTGTTCTGGCGGAAGAAGCTGAACAGGTCGCGGCCCGTGGCCGCCGCACCCACGACGATCAGCGCACTGAGCCACCGCGGGGTGGGCGACCAGCGCGCGGCCAGGATCCGCGCACGCGTCGACCGCACTCCCAGCAGAATCGCGGTGGTCACCAGGGGGATCGCCGCGCTGAGGACGGCGCTGTCCGCCAGACCTCCGACCACCTGGGCCGGAATGCTGAGGGCGAACCCGCACGCGAATCCGCACGCGAGATCTTCCATCAACCAGCCGTGAGAGGGTCGCAGACAGCGCCAGATCAGGACACCGGGCAGCCACTGCACCACGACCGCGACGACGCCGAGGCGCACGAGTGCCGCAAACGGGAGGCCGGTGACGACCGCGTACCCGCAGAATGTCATCAGCACCGCGAGCACGCTGAACGCGAGCCACGCATCGGGCGACCATCGCCGTGGCGAGAGCACCCCACCGCGTGCACCGTCGCGCAGCGGGCCGTCGGACTCGGCGGTCTGATGCGACACTGGTGAACGGCCTTCGGTATCAGCGGGAGCATGGTCGAGCGCGGTTCACGGGCCCGGCTCGGATCGTATTACGGGCACCTCGCGCAGGCCGGTGGCTCCCGCATCTGCCACGTCGTCGTCCAAGTCGCTCAGAGCTCCGGAACCCTGCGCTGGCCGATTTTGCGGCTCTGTGTACGGCCGGTAGACTTGAGGATCGTGCGTGGGCTCTGCCCTGCCCGCCAGTCCGATCCACGTGAGCGGAGGCGTGGCACCAGACCACCACACGCTCTCGCCGGGCAGTCACGAGCATGCCGGCCGGTCGACATCGACAGGTTCATTTCGTGGAAGTGCGGGGGAGGGCGCCGGTGCGACACTCCCGACCGCGGGGGTCGAGACCCCGGACAATCCCAAGGAGTTGCGCAGCGGCGTCGAAACCGTTGCCAACGATGCAGATTCGACCAGTTACGGAGACAGTAGGTTGCCTACAATCAACCAGCTCGTCCGCAAGGGTCGGCAGGACAAGACCAGCAAGGTCTCGACGCCGGCTCTGAAGGGCAGCCCCCAGCGACGCGGTGTGTGCACCCGCGTCTACACCACCACACCCAAGAAGCCGAACTCCGCGCTGCGCAAGGTCGCTCGCGTGAAGCTCACCTCGGGCATCGAGGTCACGGCATACATCCCGGGCGTCGGCCACAACCTGCAGGAGCACTCGATCGTGCTCGTGCGTGGCGGTCGTGTGAGGGACCTGCCGGGTGTGCGTTACAAGATCATCCGCGGCTCGCTCGACACCCAGGGTGTCAAGGGCCGTCAGCAGTCCCGTTCCCGTTACGGCGCGAAGAAGGAGAAGAAGTAATGCCTCGCAAGGGCCCCGCTCCGAAGCGCCCCCTGGTCGTCGACCCGGTCTACGGCTCCCCGCTGGTCACTCAGCTGGTCAACAAGATTCTGCTCGACGGCAAGAAGTCCATCGCCGAGCGCATCGTCTACGGCGCCCTCGAGGGTTGCCGTGAGAAGACCGGCACCGACCCGGTCGTCACGCTGAAGCGCGCGCTGGACAACGTCAAGCCGAGCCTCGAGGTCAAGAGCCGCCGTGTCGGTGGCGCGACCTATCAGGTGCCGATCGAGGTCAAGCCGGGCCGCGCGACGACCTTGTCGCTGCGGTGGCTGGTCGGCTACTCGCGTCAGCGTCGTGAGAAGACGATGACCGAGCGCCTCATGAACGAGATCCTCGACGCGAGCAACGGCCTCGGTGCCGCTGTGAAGCGCCGCGAAGACACCCACAAGATGGCCGAGTCCAACCGGGCCTTCGCACACTACCGCTGGTGATCGCCGGGTCGCGCGGGTAAGGGTGTCGTTGCGACATCGCCCGCGTGCCCGACTCCCACAGCGCTGTATGTCGCAGCCGACTGTCTCCGGGCAGCCGGTTGCGACATACAGCACAGGCACGACGAAGCACCTTTTAAGAAACACGACGAGTTCGACGACTGCGAGACGAGGCAGAGACCGTGGCACAGGACGTGCTGACCGACCTGAAAAAGGTCCGCAACATCGGCATCATGGCGCACATCGATGCCGGTAAGACCACGACGACCGAGCGCATCCTCTTCTACACCGGTGTGAACCACAAGATCGGTGAGACCCACGACGGTGCCTCCACGACCGACTGGATGGAGCAGGAGAAGGAGCGGGGCATCACCATCACCTCCGCTGCTGTCACCAGCTTCTGGAACAACAACCAGATCAACATCATCGACACCCCCGGCCACGTCGACTTCACCGTCGAGGTGGAGCGCTCGCTGCGCGTGCTCGATGGCGCCGTCGCCGTCTTCGACGGCAAGGAAGGCGTCGAGCCGCAGTCCGAGACCGTGTGGCGTCAGGCTGACAAGTACGACGTCCCCCGTATCGCGTTCGTCAACAAGATGGACAAGATGGGCGCCGACTTCTACTTCACCGTGCAGACGGTCAAAGACCGCCTGGGCGCCGAGCCGCTCGTGCTGCAGTTGCCGATCGGTGCCGAGTCCGACTTCGTCGGCGTCGTCGACCTGGTCGAGATGCGCGCGCTGGTGTGGCCCGGTGACGCCAAGGGTGACGTGACCATGGGCGCGAAGTACGAGATCCAGGAGATCCCGGCCGATCTGGTCGACAAGGCCAACGAGTACCGCCAGGCACTCGTCGAGCGTGTCGCCGAGGCCGACGACGCGCTGATGGAGAAGTACCTCGAAGGTGCCGAGCTCACGGTCGCCGAGCTCAAGGCCGGCATCCGCAAGCTGACGGTCAACTCCGAGCTCTACCCGATTCTGTGTGGCTCGGCGTTCAAGAACCGCGGTGTGCAGCCGATGCTCGACGCGGTCGTCGACTTCCTGCCCTCCCCGTTGGATGTCCCCCCGATGATCGGCCACAAGCCGAACGACGAGGACGCCGAGATCACCCGCGCGCCGAGTGCTGACGAGCCGTTCTCGGCGCTGGCGTTCAAGGTCGCCGCGCACCCGTTCTTCGGGACGCTGACCTTCATCCGCGTCTACTCCGGCCGTATCGCCGCGGGTAGCCCGGTCGCCAACTCGACCAAGGGCAAGAAGGAGCGCGTCGGCAAGCTCTTCCAGATGCACGCCAACAAGGAGAACCCGGTCGACGAGGCTGTCGCCGGTCACATCTACGCGGCCATCGGTCTGAAGGACACCACGACCGGCGACACGCTGTGTGACCCCAACGACCAGATCGTTCTGGAGTCCATGTCGTTCCCGGAGCCGGTCATCCACGTGGCGATCGAGCCCAAGACCAAGGGCGACCAGGAGAAGCTGTCGACCGCGATCCAGAAGCTCGCCCAGGAGGACCCGACCTTCTCGGTGCACCTGGACGAGGAGACCGGCCAGACCGTCATCGGCGGTATGGGCGAGTTGCACCTGGACATCCTGGTGGACCGCATGAAGCGCGAGTTCAAGGTCGAGGCAAACGTCGGCGCCCCGCAGGTCGCCTACCGCGAGACGATCCGTCGCGCCGTCGAGAAGTACGACTACACCCACAAGAAGCAGACCGGTGGTTCCGGCCAGTTCGCGAAGGTGCAGTTGTCGATCGAGCCGCTGACGACCGACGAGGGCGAGCTCTACGAGTTCGAGAACAAGGTCACCGGTGGTCGCGTGCCGCGCGAGTACATCCCCTCGGTCGACCAGGGCATCCAGGAAGCCATGCAGCTCGGCATCCTGGCCGGGTACCCGCTGGTCGGCGTCAAGGCGACGCTGCTCGACGGTGCCTACCACGACGTCGACTCCTCGGAAATGGCGTTCAAGATCGCCGGTTCGATGGCGCTGAAGGAGATGGCCCGCAAGGCCGACCCGGCGCTGCTCGAGCCGATGATGGCCGTCGAGGTGCGCACCCCTGAGGACTACATGGGTGACGTGATCGGCGACCTCAACTCCCGCCGTGGCCAGATCCAGGCCATGGAGGACATCAGCGGTGCCAAGGTCGTGCGAGCGGTCGTGCCGTTGTCCGAAATGTTCGGGTATGTCGGTGACCTGCGTTCCAAGACGCAGGGTCGCGCCAACTACACGATGCAGTTCGACTCCTACGCCGAGGTTCCCCGGAACGTCGCGGAGGAGATCATCAAGAAGATCCGGGGCGAGTGATTCGATTGGCCGTCATCCCTGCATATGTGTTTGGATGACGGCCGCGAGTCAGCCCGGTTTAAAGAAGCAATTCAATGAAACCGACGCCGCCCCGGCGTCAGCAATTCGTCCTTGAAGGAGGACCTCAAAGTGGCTAAGGCCAAGTTCGAGCGGACCAAGCCGCACGTCAACATCGGCACCATCGGTCACATCGACCACGGTAAGACGACGCTGACGGCAGCCATCTCCAAGGTGCTGCACGACAAGTACCCGGACCTGAACCCGCAGTTCGCGTTCGATGACATCGACAAGGCTCCTGAAGAGAAGCAGCGCGGTATCACGATCTCGATCGCGCACATCGAGTACCAGACCGAGAAGCGTCACTACGCGCACGTCGACTGCCCCGGTCACGCTGACTACGTCAAGAACATGATCACCGGTGCGGCGCAGATGGACGGCGCCATCCTGGTTGTGGCTGCGACCGATGGTCCGATGCCGCAGACCAAGGAGCACGTGCTCCTGGCTCGCCAGGTGGGCGTTCCCTACATCGTCGTCGCGCTGAACAAGGCCGACATGGTCGACGATGAAGAAATCATGGAACTGGTCGAGATGGAGGTCCGCGAACTGCTGTCCTCCTACGACTTCCCGGGCGACGACCTGCCGGTCGTCAAGGTCTCGGCGCTGAAGGCGCTCGAGGGCGACGAGAAGTGGGGCCAGACGGTCCTCGAGCTCATGGACGCCGTGGATGACAACATCCCGGAGCCGGAGCGCGAGATCGACAAACCGTTCCTGATGCCCGTCGAGGACGTCTTCACGATCACCGGTCGCGGCACCGTCGTCACCGGTCGTATCGAGCGCGGCATTCTGAACGTCAACGAGGAAATCGAGATCGTCGGTATCCACGACGGCCCGCCGGCCAAGACCACGGTCACCGGCATCGAGATGTTCCGCAAGCTGCTCGACGAGGGTCGCGCCGGTGAGAACGTCGGTCTGCTCCTGCGTGGCACCAAGCGTGAGGACGTCGAGCGCGGTCAGGTCATCGTGAAGCCGGGTTCGATCACCCCGCACACGGACTTCGAAGGTCAGGTCTACATCCTGTCCAAGGACGAGGGTGGCCGTCACACGCCGTTCTACGACAACTACCGTCCGCAGTTCTACTTCCGCACCACCGACGTGACCGGCGTCGTGCACCTCCCCGAGGGCACCGAGATGGTCATGCCGGGCGACAACACCGACATGACGGTGGAGCTGATTCAGCCCATCGCCATGGAGGAGGGCCTGAAGTTCGCGATCCGTGAGGGTGGCCGCACCGTCGGTGCAGGCCGCGTCACCAAGATCATCAAGTGAACTGACGGCTTCCGCTAGGAAGTCAGCTTGATCCGAAGGGCCTCGGCGCCGCGACAGCGGGGCTGAGGCCCTTCGTCATACCTGGGGTTGCCGTGACTCGTGCATCGGACGGGGCGCAGTCGGTGGAGTTATACAAGGACCCTTGTGTATGACGCAGGGTGCCGCGAGGCTTGACGGCATGCCACGCAGAACCGCCGCAGAGCGGCACACCGACTCCGCCCCCGCCGACGATCTGGTATGGCCACCCGAGGGCACCGCACTTGTCGACGCGCTCGTCGCCCTGCACCACCCTGTCCGCCGTCGGTTGTACGAGATGTTGACCCAGGACGATCCGACGACGGTGGGCGTACTCGCGGCGTGTCTGGGTGTGGCGCCGGGATCGGTCAGCCATCACCTCAAGGTGCTGCACAGGGCCGGCTTCGTGGAGCCGGCTCCTGAGTTGGCACGCGACACCCGCGAGTCGTGGTGGCGCGGGCTGCGTCGCCGGCTGTCGTGGTCGACGAGAGCGTATGCCGAGGGATCCGGTGCCCGCGCTGTGGCAGAACTCGCGGAGTGGGCGAACCTGGACCATCACACTCGGGCGGTCACCGCGTGGATCAGTGGGCGGGAGAACCTGCCACCGGAATGGCGTGATCTCGGACTCAGCGACGACAACCTGGTCCGGGCGACGCCGGAGCAGTTCGGCGAACTTTCCGAGCGTTTGCAGCAGGTGACGCAAGAGTGGTCCGATGCCGTGCGCGAGGATGCGCAACTGAATCCGGAGGCGCCCAGGCGCTCGGTGCGCGTTCTCGTCAGAGCGTTTCCGAGCGAGCCGGGCGGCACGTCGTGACCGGCCCCGGTGCGACGTCGACCTCGTCGGATTCAGAAGTGGTCGAGCTACGCCGAGATCGCGGGGGGTCTCTCGAAGAAATGCGTGGCCGCGAAGTCAGTGAACCCGACGTCGACGAAGCTGACGTCAACGAACCCGACGTAGATGATCCCAGGGCCATCGGATCAGAGCCCACCGGATCAGGGGCCGATGGGCCAGAACTCATCGGCAATGAACCCCCCGCCCTGGGCCGTGACCGCGTCATACAGGGCTATCTGCTGGCGAGTGTTGTCTCCAACTGCGGAGACACGGTTTTCACGATCGGCCTGGCGTGGACGGCAGTGCACCTGCTGTCGCCGGTGCTCGCCGGTCTCGTCGTCGGGGTGGACATGCTGCCCCAGGCGGCGCTGACCCTGGCCGGTGGTGTCATCGCCGACAGATTCGACACCCGGCGAGTCATGTTGCTCGGTCTTGCCCTGCGCGTGGGAGTGCTTGCTGCGGCACTTGTCGCCTGGTGCGGCGGATTCCATTCTGGCGTGGTGCTTTTCGCGGTCGCCATCGGATTCGGCACCGCCAGCGGCCTCAGTGCCCCGGCGTCAGCGACGCTGGTGCGGCAACTGGTGCAGGCTGACGACCTGGTCACTGTCGGCGGGTGGTTCCAGGTCGGCAGTCGGCTGTCCCGGTTGATGGGTGCGCCGCTGGGAGCCGGAATCGTCGCAGCAGGGGGTATGGCCGGTTCGATGACCGTGGATGCGGTCAGTTTCGTCGGAGTCGCAATCGTGCTGATCTTCGTCGTACGTCCTCGCTTCCGGTTGCAGAAGGCCGGCCACGAGCCGTGGCGCAAGACGCTCGGGGAGGGGCTGCGCTACATCTGGAGCACCCCGGTGACGCGCACCTTCGTGCTCGGACTCGCCGCGCTCAACGTGTTCGTGTCTCCGGTCGAAGCGCTGGGTGTCGCCTTGCGGGTGTCTCACTCCGGATGGGGTTCCTCATGGCTGGGCATCGCCGAGGCGACCCTCGCCTGCGGCGCGATCGGCGGCAGCATCCTCGGCATCAGATGGCAGGGTCAATTCCTGGCGCGGCGGGCGTTCTGGACCCTGGTCACCCAAGGTGTGGGTCTGGGCCTGGTGGGTGTGGATCTTCGCGCGACGCTGGTAATCGGAATGCTCCTGATCGGCGTCACCTCCGGTCTCGCCTCGGTGTGGCTGAGCGGGTGCTTCCTGCGCGTCGTCGCCCCGAGTCACCTGGGCAGGGTGTCCTCCGTCAGTCAGCTCGGCGACCTGCTGTTGATCCCGGTGATGACACCCGTCTTCGGCGCGCTCGCCGGACATGCGTCCGTGACGACGGCGACACTGGTCTTCGGGGCCTGTATGTCGGTGCTGTGTCTGACGTTCGTGCTCCGGCCGGAGATCAGCGGTCTGCGCTGACGCAGGTACGGCCTATGAGCGTGTCGCCCGAAACAACCACGGGGTCACCAGTTGCAGAGCCGCGGCCACGTCGGACTGGAGGCGTTTTGCGTCTGGAATCTGTTGTGGAACAGGTGAGTTCGGCAGGAATACGGGATTGCCCAATGCCACGTAGAAGCTGCGCAGTGAGCGCATCGTGTTCGAGGCTGCTGGTGGCACTGGTCCCGGAGAGCCGCCGACGATCATGGCGGCGTCTGCGCCGTCGGCGACGGATCGCGCACAGCCCGCGACCGCCCCACAGGCCACTCACAACCCAATGACACTCGTCTCGGAAGATCTTCTGCAGAAAACCACCACGGCTCTCCACATTGTTGGCAGGATGCCCGTAGCCGGGCATGGAGCCAGGCCATTCAGAAGGGGAGTCCTTTCACAATGCGCCATACAACTCGTCTGATCGCGCTGACCGCCACCGGCGGCCTCGCGATCGCCTTCGCCGGTGTCGGCGCGGGCACCGCGCACGCGGCCAGCAGCGGCCGCGACGTCGTCAACGCGACACCGACCTGGACGTCGCACGCTCTCAAGCGTGGCGCCGTCGCGGCCGGTCAGCAGCACACTTTCAGCATCGTTCTCAACATGCGCAACGAGGCCGGTGCCGAGGCGCTTGCCAATGCTGTGTCCGACCCGTCAAGCCCGTCCTACGGTAAGTACGTCACGGCGGCCAAGTGGCGTTCGGAGTTCGCTCCGACCAATCAGCAGGTCAGCCAGGTCAGCGGATGGCTGCGGAGTCAGGGCATCAAAGTCCTGTCCACCCCGGCCAACCATCGCTACCTGCAGGTGATGGCGACGACGTCTGAGATCAACAGCGCGTTCCACACGACGATGTCGACGTATTCTCTCGATGGCGCCGCACAGACTGCACCGAACTCGACTCTGACTGTGCCGCAGTCGATTTCGTCACTTGTCGCCGGTGTGGTCGGGCTGGACTCGACGCAGAAGGCGACGCCGACGTCCACGACCGGGGTCACCAGCACTGCTCAGTTGCGGACCGGTTCGAGCACCGTCGCCCCGGCCAAAGCGACATCAGACACCACGCTGCCCGGCCCTCCGGCAGCCTTCGTGAACGCCGGTCCGTGCTCGGCGTACTACGGTCAGAAGAAGGCTTCCACGCTGCCGAAGCTGGTGCAGAACCCGATGAGCTACGCGGTCTGCGGTTACAAGCCCGCACAGATCCGCGGCGCCTACGGCGTCGACAGTGAACTGCAGCAGGGATACGACGGGCGTGGTGTCACGGTCGCC